>JALSTF010000132.1 GCA_026983895.1 Sulfurovum sp. | reverse complement strand
AGATGAAACACAGCTTTATATTGGTCAGCCGATGCTGTATTATGCAGCGGAATTCAACGGCCTCTTTTCTGCACAGGTGGTTCCCAATGACGAGAAAGTATCGTCGGAACTGGGCAAAAAGATCTTTGCCTATGCCGATTTTGTCCTGGAAAGCAAGAAGAGCAAGCCTGTTATGCAGCTCTCTGTGGAGACGATGGGAGAAGCATTCGTCAAAAAACAGAGAGCTTTGGCAGAGCATGAACCGGAACTCTGGCATGAGCTCTATGATATCTCCACTATCGGTCACGAATACGGGCATATCCTCTGGATAGACTCCGATACGGAAACCAAAATGAATGGTACCGGTCAATTCAAGAATATTGAAGAATTCAAAGCCACGGCCGGCGGGCTGATGGCCTTTTTCTTCAATGAAAAAGAGTCACTTCAAACACATATCATCGATGATCTTGTCAGCCGTGCGGTAGGGTTGATGGCATGGCGTGAAGTAGGCGAAGTCCTTCCCTACTACTGTGAGGGGCTTATCCATCTTGATATTCTTTTCACTTCCGGGGTGATCCGCTACGAGGAGGGGTGCATCAGGATCGATGATACAAAATACGGAGCCATGAAGGAAACCTATATCTCTGCCTATGAAATGCTGGCAAAACAGTACCTGGACAAAAAAGATGCGAATGATTATTTAAGCCGTTATGCCGAAAAGTCGGAGGGTGTTTATCTGCCTGTTAAAGAAGAAGTAAAGGCATTTGTAGAGCATTACTATGCCCGCTACAAAGAGATCGGGCAGCAGACGGCTGATTTGAACTAGGAAAGGGAGCTGCACCGTTTTTCATCCTTTGCGATATAGGCGGAGAGTGCCTTGCAAAAATCGGAGTAGCAGACATAATTTTTGCTTCCGACCTTGTCACTGTGTTTGAGCTGCAGCCTGAGGTAGTCTTTTTTTCTGTGCCAGAGGAACATAACTCCGCAGTAGAAAAAACCTCGTTTGTTCATGATCCTGATGACTTTGTCGATCTGGGGAATCTCTTCCAGCGAGACATCGGCATAGATCATATCGCAGTGTTTCGCCCTGAGTTGGGAGACCAGCAGCAGGAATTTGTGCTTAAAATCCTTTCCGTAACGGTCTATACGTATCGTAGCGATATTGGTCGGAGGATCGAAATCGTAATGTAAAAAGATATGTTTGGGTATCTTTTGCTCTTCCTTCTTCCGTTTTTGCACAGGGATCAGCGCATTCTCATACGTTTTTTTGATCTGCTTGCGGTAGACCTTGGGCAGATAGAGGGCTTTCTCGTAGATATGGAAAAATTTATACCCTACCAGAAGGGCACCGCGCTTTTCCGCTTTGGTAAGTTCATTGTTCTCGAGTGTAATATCGGCAGGTGTTTTCCCCAGCATCAGTGCACTTTCGTTGAATCCATGTCTCAGGTTGCTTCTCTGGCTGAAGACATGATACATGATCGCTTCGCCGAAGACCGCATCCAGGCCGATCTCTTCGGCTTTTTTGAGTACATGTTTGATCATACGGTTCATAATGCCTCTTCCTTTGAACAGAGGATCAACCACCACGATGCCGATCTCTGCGATGGAAGATTCGGGTACCAGAATGGACGCAAAATGCCCTACGATCCTGCCCTGGCTTTCTGCAACGATGGAGTAGAATGTTTTCCCGTGTTCCTGCGCGATCTTCTGCGGATAGTAGAAACTGTCTTTGATATAGCTGTGCCCGTAATTCTTGTAGATAAGATAGGCGATCCTCTCTTCATCCCCTTCTCTGAACTCCCGAATGGTCACCGGGGCTTCAGGGTCTGCCTGTTCTTCCCGGCCCGGTACAGAAGATGGCAGTGCCGTGTCCGTATGCAGCGGATGGGAGGCATATTTGATGATCGTGAATTTTTTCCCCTCTTTCCCAAGATTTTTGTATTCGAAGCGGTCCACAAGATGATAAATACGGTTAAACCCCTCAGAAGCCTTCCTGTCCAGCGGGACACTTTGATGTTTTTCGACCGACATAGGGATACCCCAGTCATGCACATCGATACGTATCCCTGTCTTGAAAGGATGGATCGCTATCTGAATATAGCCGTGCTCACCTTTGTAGGCATGTGTGATGGCATTGTGTATCAGCTCTTCAACACTTTCAGTCAGCGCTTGGCTGTCTTTTCTGTCCAGCAGAGAGACTTTGCACATGTCCTCTACCGCATCATTCACCAGTTTGATATACCGGTGTTCCGCAGGGATCTTCAGTGTAACACTTTCATGCATTTTCACTCCTTTTGCAAAAAGGCAAGGGCACTTGCTCCCATGATCTTCATCCCTATCTGGAGGGCATTGTCATCGACATCGAAACGGCTGTTGTGCTGTGAAACACAGGTCTCCTTGGCTTCATTGCAGGTACCGAGCCTGAAAAAAGCACCAGGTATCAGTTTGAGATATTCGGAGAAATCCTCTCCTCCCATTACCGGGTCTTTCAGGTCGATGCAGTGTGCTTCACCGATGACCCCTTTGGCTTCATTGACAACGATATCGACCATGGCATCATCATTGATCAGTTCCGGCTGGCCGAATTCATATTCGAAATGATACTTTGCATCCATCGATTTACAGATCCCTTTGATAGATTCTTCCATCATTTGGGGTATGGCATTGCGTACCTCTTCGTTGATTGTTCGGACCGTCCCTTTGAGAATGACATGGTCGCAAATGATGTTGGACGCTTTCCCCCCTTCCACAGTACCCAGTGAAATGACCGCCGGATGCAGCGGGTCGATACGTCGTGAAACGATATGATTCAGGGAATTGACGATCATAGAGGTAACAAGAATGGCATCCACTCCCTCATGCGGTCTTGCCCCATGGGCGGAACGGCCAAATATCTCGATCGTGAAAATGTCCGCCGAAGC
The DNA here is from genome assembly GCA_026983895.1 of Sulfurovum sp. GTDB lineage: Bacteria > Campylobacterota > Campylobacteria > Campylobacterales > Sulfurovaceae > Sulfurovum. The sequence continues at coordinate 9,702 of JALSTF010000132.1, read as the reverse complement.
CATCATCACACCGTATTTGTACCCTATCTCTCCCGTATGCAGGTAGGGGTAGGCATGCAGGCCGAAAATACCGTCCACACCTTCCAATGCACCTTCTTCGATCATCTGGATACTGCCTCCGTCTTTACTCTCTTCCGAAGGCTGGAAAATAAAACGGATATTGCCGGGAAGTACTTCTCTGTGCTCTGCCAGTGCGATAGCTGTACCCAGGGCAATAGCGGTATGGCTGTCATGTCCGCAGGCATGCATAATGCCGGGTTCCCTTGAACTGTAGGGCTTGCCGGTCTGCTCTTCAATAGGCAGGGCATCCATATCGGCCCGTATGGCCACAGTTCCGGCTTTTTCATCTATCTGCATATCGGCGACAAGTCCGTAGTGGGCATCACTTTCCGTAATCTTGTAGCCGCTCGCTTCAAGAATGCCTTTGACCAGATATTTGGTATGTTCTTCCTGTCCGGAAAGCTCCGGATGTTTATGAAGATCATGCCTGATACGGATGATCTTGTCATTGATCTCATCGATGGTCGCGAATAATTTCGTTTTTAATGTTTTCATGGCTTGGGCTCCTTCATAAAGCATATTTCTCATTATACACCTTTGCGGAGGATTTGGCAATTTTTTTCTCTTCACCCGTTTCTAACTTCTTTTTCGATATAATCTCCCCAATTACGCCGTCGTCATGATGGCGATTGCGAGGATGATCATGCTACTTTTTACCCCAGGACCCACCCCAGTACCCGAGTCTGTCAGGCTTGCGATGGCTGAACCGACACTTCACCACAGAACACCGGAATTCGAAGCCATTTTCAAAGAGACAAGAACACTGCTTTTCGAACTTTTTGCGACCGATGAGGTCGTGATGCTTGCAAGTACCGGGACCGGTGCCATGGAAGCGGCAGTCACGAACCTTTGCCGGCATACACTGCTTAACATCAACTCCGGAAAATTCGGAGAGCGTTTCGGAAAGATCGCCCAGGCACATGGCCTCAACAGTGTTGAGATCAAGCATGCGTGGGATACTCCTGCTTCGGTCGAAGAGGTGGTTGATGCTGTCAAAACCGATACTTCCATCGATGCCGTGGCCATTCAGATCTCCGAATCTGCAGGAGGCTTGCGCCATCCGGTCGAAGCCATAGCCAAGGCGGTCAAAGAGGTCAGGTCCGAAGTGATGGTCATTGCCGACGGTATCACGGCAGTAGGTGTAGAACGTATCGATGTAAGCCATATCGACTGTCTGATCGCAGGAAGCCAAAAAGCGCTGATGCTGCCTCCGGGACTGGCTATTCTCGGCCTGAGCCATGCCGCAGTCGAAAAGATCGGCAGCGGGAAAGGATACTACTTCAATCTTGCCTCCGAGATCAAGAAGCAGCAGCAGAACACAACTGCCTATACGGCAGCGACCACACTGGTCATAGGTCTGGGTGCGGTACTCAAGCAGATCAAAGAAGACGGCGGACTGGGCAAGCTCTACTGTGACACGGCACGCCGTGCCAAAGCCACACGTTTTGCACTCGAAGCACTTGGTTTGCACTCCTACCCCCAAATGCCGGCACGCTCCATGACTACGATCGACGATGCAGATGCTGCCCAGATAAGAGACCTCCTCAAAACAGATTTCGGCGTAAATGTTGCAGGCGGGCAGGATCATCTCAAAGGCAAGATATTCCGTATCAACCAAATGGGACTTATTGCCCCCTATGAGATGGTATGGGTGGTCAATGCGGTGGAACTGGCACTGGCCAAACTCGGCAGAAGGGACTTTGACGGGACGGCAAGCCGCGTCTTTAACGAAGAGTTCTTCAAATCCACACTGAAAAAAGAAGAGAAATAATGATATTTGAACACGAGATCCCCAGCGGAAGCAGACTCTATTTCGGTGAAAGTGCCAAACTCAAACGCGAGATCGAATTCACTTCGGCCGAGATGCTCGAAAATCTGGGTTTTGAAGAGATCGTCACCCCGATCTTCTCTTACCACCAGCATGAGTGTTTCGATGACCGCAAACTGCTTGTCAGGCTGAATGACGAAGCCAACCATGAAGTCACACTGCGTGCCGACTCTACCGCAGATGTGGTGCGTATCGTGACCAAAAGGCTGGGAAGAAGCAGTGAAGCGAAAAAGTGGTTCTATGTGCAGCCGACCGTGACCTTCCCGACGAGAGAACAGTACCAGATCGGTGCGGAGATCATTGACGGAAGTTTTGAAGAAGTGGTCCGGGCCGCTACGATGCTCCTTCATGAGATAGGGATAGAACCGGTTATGCAGATCGCGAATATCCGCATTCCCCATCTGCTCAATGAAAAGTACGGTGTTTCTCTTAAAGTGCTCAAGTCAATGCATTTGGAACAGATCATGCAGGCGGATCTCCCCTGGATAGAACAGCTTGTCCGTATCAACAGTGTTTCCGACCTGGAAGAGATGGATGCGTTCCCGTCCGATATCAGGGAAGAACTTGAAAAGATCAAAGCCGTGACCGAAAAAGTATCGTATGGGAAAATGGTGATCTCCCCGCTCTATTATGCGAAAATGCGTTATTACGACTCTCTGACATTCAGGATGTTCGAAGAGAATGCCCTGTTGGCGATGGGCGGAACCTATGCGATCGACGGTGTGGATGCTGCCGGATTCGCACTGTATACAGATGAATGTATCGTAAACAAAATGAACAGGGAAAACAGATGAGTAAAGCAGATTTGATCGTAGGACTCCAGTGGGGAGATGAAGGAAAAGGAAAGATCGTCGACCATATGGCGCAGACACATGATTATGTGTGCCGTTTTGCAGGCGGGCACAATGCGGGCCATACCATTGTCATCGGCGACAAAAAGTATGCCCTTCACCTTATTCCTTCAGGCGTACTCAACCCGAAAGCGAAAAATATCGTAGGTAACGGTGTTGTCCTTTCTCCGAAAGATTTCATAAAAGAAATGGAGCAATTCGACAATCTTGAAGGAAGGCTTTTCCTTTCAGATAAAGCACATATCCTGCTTCCGTACCATGCAGAGATCGACCAGGCGAGAGAGCGTATGAAGGGCGACAAAGCCATCGGTACGACAGGCAAAGGGATCGGGCCGGCCTACGGCGACAAAGTAGCGCGTGTGGGGCATAGACTCGGGGAACTGCTCAACCCTGAAAAGCTTGCTTCCAAAATAGCGGCATACTTTGAAATGAACAAGCCGGTATTCGATGCTATGGGTGTGGACATGCCCAATGAAGCGGAACTTTTAAAAGAGCTCGAAAGCTATAGAAAAGTGCTTGCTCCTTTCATTTGCGATACGACACAGTTGATGTGGCAGATCATCGATGACGAGAAGAAGATCCTGCTTGAAGGGGCACAGGGAACGATGCTTGATATCGACCACGGGACTTACCCCTATGTGACCTCTTCGACCACAGTAAGCGCAGGGGCATGTTCCGGCCTGGGGATCAACCCTAAAGATATCGGGAAAGTGACCGGTATCGCCAAAGCGTACTGTACCAGAGTAGGGAACGGTCCTTTCCCGAGTGAAGACCTTGGCGCTGAGGGCGACAGGCTCAGAGAGAACGGGCATGAATTCGGAACAACCACCGGGCGTCCCAGACGCTGCGGCTGGTTCGATGCGGTGGCGATGCGACATGCCGTACGTGTCAACGGTGTAGACCAGGTAGCCCTGATGAAACTCGATGTCCTTGACGGATTCGATGAGATCAAAGTGTGTGTCGCATACGAGTTCGAAGGCAAAGAGATAGATTACGTGCCTTATGACCTCGAAGATGTCAAGCCTGTGTACAAAACATTTCCGGGATGGGGAAAAACAGAAGGGGCAAGAACGTTCGAAGCACTTCCGGAAACGGCAAAATCTTATATTCTTGCACTCGAAGAAATGATAGGAACGAAGATGGGGATCATATCGACCAGCCCCGAGCGTGAAGATACAATAATCAGATAATAAAGGGGTACTTATGAGACTAAAACCACAACAGACAGGCTATGTAGCGACCAAGATCGGTATTGATCTGGCAAAAGCTCCTTTTGTCACACTTCCAAAAGGAAAAGAGGCAGTGGTCGAAGCGGCAAAACATATTATCGACGAGAATCTTTCCAAAGAACGTGCGCTCGATGAAAAGGTCAAACATATTCTCGATGAGAATTATGACGAGATCGAATTCCAGCATGCGGACGAACGCCAGCTCTTTTTCATGATCAAAAAGAAAATGGCGCCGGAGTTCGGTGTGATCATGAATTATGACGACCGCTACAACGATCTTGCGCACCTTATCCTCGACGAACTCTACGAGAACTATCTGGCAGAATATACGGTCAATGAGAACCAGGTCAAGAATGTGATCTTCAAATCCTTTAAGGCGTTTGCGGATGCGTATGAAGAGATAGACGATATCGTATATACCAAGATCAGAAATATGGAAAAAGAGGTGATCCCCGGATCACAGGATTATGAATTGCTGTATGAGAGACTGTATCAGGAAGAATTGGCAAAAAGGGGAATGCTTTGATGGAAAAGCGATGCTTTTCCAAGTGAGGAATGAGGAGTGAAGAATGTTGGTATGCTTTTCTTGCGAAAAGCTTTTATGTGTAGGGTGGATTTATCCATCGTCAAGGAGTATCAATGACAAAAGTAAGTTTATATTTTGAAAATGGTTTGTTTTTGGAAGCCAAAAGCTTTGGAGCAGAGGGTACGGCGGTCGGAGAGATCGTCTTCAATACCTCTCTGACTGGATATCAGGAGATCGTTACCGATCCCTCTTATGCAGGGCAGTTCGTGACCTTTACCATGCCGGAGATCGGCAATGTTGGCTGCAATACACAGGATATGGAGAGTAAAGGGGCCTATTGCAAAGGGATTATCGTGCGCACCTATCAGGCACGTCCTTCCAACTTTCGTTCCGAAGAGAGTCTGGATACATTGCTCAAACGGGAGAATGTGCTGGGGATCACGGAGATAGATACCCGTTTCCTGACCAAGATGCTGCGTGACGAAGGGGCGATGATGATGGTCGCTTCCACCGAAATACATGACGAAGCGGAGCTGAAGAGAGTGCTTGAAGCGTCTCCCCGTATCGAAGAGGTAAATTATATCGAGCAGGTCAGTACCAAAGAGCCGTATGTGCATACCCAGGCACGTTACAATGCGCAAACCTTTGACTATGAAAAACCTCAGACAAACAAAAAGATCATCGCACTCGATTTCGGTATCAAGCGCAACATTCTCAACGAGCTTACCCATGCCGGGATGGAGGTCACCGTGGTCCCCAATGCTATGGGTGCAGAAGAGATCATCGCCAAGTTTGATGCCAAAGAGATCGACGGTGTATTTCTTTCCAACGGACCGGGAGATCCGCTGATCCTTAAAGAAGAGCAGGAGAAGATCAAAAAACTGATCGCAAGAAAGATACCGCTTTTCGGTATTTGCCTGGGGCATCAGCTGCTTTCTATCTCTCACGGCTACGATACCTACAAATTGAAGTTCGGACACCATGGGGGCAATCATCCCGTCAAGAATGAGGCAAAAGGGACAGTGGAGATCACGGCGCAGAACCACAACTACAATGTCCCCGACACGATCACGGAAGTGGCAACGGTCACACATGTCAACCTTTTTGACAACACCATTGAAGGCTTGAGGTACAATGATACGCCGACCATGTCGGTACAGCACCACCCCGAAGCAAGCCCCGGGCCGCATGAGAGTGCCTATATCTTCTCTGAATTTACGAAGATGCTCGGGTAAACGGCAGGGGTATCCCCTGTGGGTGCCCTCTAATTCCAGGTTTGTGGTGGGTGAACCCACCCTACGCGAAAAATGAAGGAGTATTTATGAATATCGCAATCCTCTTCGGCGGCTCGAGCTACGAACATGAGATCAGTATCGTCTCTGCGATCACAATGAAAAAAGTATTGAAAAAAAGCACGTTGACCTATATTTTTGTCGATGCCAACCGTGAATTCTATCTGATCGATACAGACAAGATGAACTCCAAACTTTTTTCATCCGGGGAATACAAAAAAGGAAAATCGCTTATTTTGAAAAAGGGCGGTTTTTTTGCCGAAGGGATGTTCGGAAGCAAAAAGGTCGATTTTGACGTAGCCTTGAATTTGATACACGGACGTGACGGGGAAGACGGAAAGATCGCTTCCCTGATGGAATTTTTTGCCATCCCGTTCATTTCCCCGCGCCTGGAGGCCTCGGCACTCTCCTACAACAAACTCTATACCAAGTTTCTGGCTGAAAACCTTGGTGTAAAGACTGTGGCATATGAGCACCTCTCCAGGGACGATGAGAGAAAGATCTCTATGGCGTATCCGGTGATCATCAAACCGGTACGTTTGGGAAGCAGTATCGGTGTCAGTATCGTCAAAAATGCCGATGAGCTGGATTATGCTCTGGATGTCGCATTCGAATTCGATAGCGATGTGATCGTCGAGCCTTTCATCGAAGGTGTCAAAGAGTACAACCAGGCCGGATGTCTCACCGATGCATGGGAACTTTCCATAGTAGAAGAGCCGCAAAAAGAGGCATTTTTGGATTTTGAAAAGAAATATATGGATTTCTCCAGAGATGCCCAGGTACTTTCTGCCGATATTTCAGACGAACTGAAAGAGAGGATCCAAACTGCTTTCAAAAAGATCTACGATCCGCTTTTCAGAGGCAGTGTGATCCGCTGCGATTTTTTTGTTGTGGAGGATGAAGTGCTTCTCAATGAGATCAACCCCATTCCCGGGTCTATGGCGAACTACCTTTTCCCTGATTTTGAAGGGATGTTGACACGCCTTTCAAAAGCACTTCCGAAAGAAAAAAAGATACAGGTGGATTATGCCTATATCCACTCGATCCAGAGTGCAAAAGGCAAGGCGTAAAACCGTCAAAAATCAGCCTTAAATAGGAGTTAAAATCTCCTATTTGAACGTCATTTCTCTCCCTTATTTACGGCGTTTGCTACGATTTCCTACATTTTGTTAAACATTAGTTAACAATTCTCCCTTTTACTCTTTGAAATTAAGCATTATTTGTGATAAAAAAACCTATAATTGATGCGAATGTTGGTGTTTTTATCCAACATAAATTTTTACAAGGGGGTATGCATGCAATCAAACGCAGCATTAGAATATGATTATACCGTTGCAAAATTGTACACTTATACAGCAATTTTGTTCGGTTTCGTTGGTATGTTAATCGGTACGCTTATCGCGGCACAATTGGCATTTCCAGAATTGAACTACCTGCTCGGTGAGTATGGAACGTTCTCAAGATTAAGACCGTTACACACGAATGTGGTTATTTATGGGTTTACGGTGAGTGGTATCTTTGCTACTTTCTATTATTTGGCGCAGAGGGTCTTGAAGGTCTCTATGGCTGAATCCAAGTTCATTATGTTCATGGGTAAATTGCAGTTCGCGCTTTATCTTGTTGCCGCAACAGCAATGGTCATTACGGAACTGATGGGATATACACAGTCCAAAGAGTATGCGCAGATGGAATGGCCGCTTGACCTCCTGATCGTTGTGATCTGGGTGATCTGGGGTATCGTAATGTTCGCTTTGATCGGGATCAGAAGAGAGAAAGCGCTCTACATCTCTATGTGGTATTTCATTGCCTGTTTTCTTGGTGTGGCTATGCTTTATCTTTTCAACAATATGGCCATTCCTACCTATTTTGCGGCAGGCGGTGTCGGGTCTATCATGCACTCGGTCTCTATGTATTCCGGTACAAATGATGCCCTGGTCCAATGGTGGTGGGGACACAATGCGGTGGCATTCGTCTTTACTGTGCCTATTGTCGGTATGATCTACTACTTCCTTCCAAAAGAGTCCGGACAGGCAGTATATTCATACAAACTCTCTCTGCTCTCTTTCTGGGGTCTCATGTTCGTCTATCTTTGGGCTGGTTCACACCACCTTCTGTGGTCAACCGTTCCTGACTGGATGCAGACCATGGGTTCAATCTTCTCTGTTGTATTGATCCTTCCTTCATGGGGTTCAGCGATCAACATGCTGCTTACTATGAAAGGTGAGTGGAACCAGTTGACGGAGAACCCGCTGATCAAATTCATGGTATTGGCTTCTACATTCTATATGCTCTCTACACTTGAAGGTCCTATCCAGGCGATCAAATCTGTCAATGCGATCGCGCACTTCACAGACTGGATCCCTGGACACGTGCATGACGGAGTACTCGGTTGGGTTGCCTTTATGATCATGGCAGGCCTTTTCCATATGGCACCAAGAATGTTCAAGAGAGAAATTTACTCTAAAAGTCTTATCGAAGCGCAATTCTGGCTTCAGACAACAGCCGTTGTTCTTTACTTTACCTCTATGTGGATCGCAGGTATCACACAGGGTATGATGTGGAGAGCAGTGGATGAGTATGGTAACCTGATGTATTCATTCATCGATACCGTTACTGTACTTCACCCATACTATGCGATCAGAGCCCTTTCAGGTGTATTGTTCCTGACAGGATTTGTAATGTTCGCTTACAATATGATTAAAACTATGACTTCTTCTAAAGTATTGACAGAAGAGCCTCAGTTCAAATCACCTATGGCATAAGGAGGTAGGTTATGTTTCATTGGTTAGAGAAAAATCCGTTCTTCTTTGCAGTAGGCGTGTTCTTGGTCATCGCATTTGCAGGTCTCGTGGAGATCCTGCCAAACTTTGCAGAAGCATCAAGACCGGTTGCGGGACTTCGTCCTTATACTGTGCTTGAACTGGCAGGGAAAGAAGTGTACAAAAAAGACAACTGTATCGCGTGCCACTCACAGCTTATCCGTCCATTCAAAGCGGAAACAGACCGATACGGCCAGTACTCACTTTCCGGTGAGTATGCGTATGACAGACCATTCCTCTGGGGTTCAAAAAGAACCGGTCCGGACCTTCACCGTGTAGGGAACTACAGAACAACAGAGTGGCATGAGAACCATATGTGGGATCCGACATCCGTCGTACCGGGATCTATCATGCCGGCATACAAGCATCAGTTCACCAATATCGCCGATATTGCAACTGCGTATGCGGAAGCTGTAACAGTTAAAAATGCGTTCCATACGCCATACGGTGATGACATCCAGCCTGGTAAAAAAGCATTTGAAGCCTATAAGCCGAAAGTCTTGGCAGAAGCGAAGAAGATCGCAGCTCAAATGAAGAATAAAGATGTCAAAGATGCTGTTGCCGCAGGAAAGATTCCTGAAGTGGTAGCATTGATTGCATATCTGAACAGTCTTGGAACAAGTCGATACGACGCAAAAAGTAAATAAATGGGTATTAGAGAACTTCAAGGGTATGCCAGTTTGTTTATGACCATCGTTTTTGTGGTGGCATTGTATGGCTATATCGTTTATCTCTATAGAAGTGAAAAGAAAGGGGAGAAGGATTACGAAAAGTTAGGCAACATTGCGCTCGATGACGAGATCGACAGCAAGCCTATCAATACAAGTGATCCTCTTCCGGATGAAAAAAAAGGAGCGAAATAAATGAACGCATTAATGATAAAGGGACTTCTCTTTGCAGCAGTACTTGTCGGTGCTACGATCTATGTGGTTGAATCGATGCATATCGACCTGAGTGATCCTATCAACCTGATCACTATGATCGGTGCTATTGCCATTGCGGTACTGACGGTAGGTGTAGCAACAAAATACATCAACCAGATGAAAACAGACACTGCGAAAGGTGAACTTGCAGAAGAGAACTGGGACGGCATCGGT
>JALSTF010000131.1 GCA_026983895.1 Sulfurovum sp. | reverse complement strand
TCGATACATAGCATTTTAATCTGCTCGTGACGATACTCGTGAACCAGTTTCTTAAAGAGCATGTCACTTGATCTGTATGCAGACAAAAATTCGCTCAGAAGTTCCATGTAAAGCATGTTATTATTACTTGCATACTTAATACCCTGCTCTACATCCAGTTTTTCCACTACCTCTTGCTCTTTTTCAGAAACCTCATCTGCTTTAGGCAAAGGCTCCATAGTACTCATGGAAAGAAACATTGACAGCGCTGTATAAAGTTTTCCTATATTTAAAGGTTTAGGGAGGAAGGCGCTGACTCCGCTTTTGAACATTTTTTCTATTTCACTGTCAAGTACCAATGCGGTAAAAGCTACAATCGGCAATGTTTCGTACATCCCGTCACGTCGGATCATCTCTGTTGCAGCGTACCCGTCAAGTATCGGCATGTTAATATCCATCAGTACCAGATCAAAAACCATTTGACTCTTCTGTATCATATCCACTGCCTCCTGGCCGTTATTTGCCAAAGAAACTCTTACGCCTTCCGGGAGCAAAATACTGGAAAGCACTTTCTGGTTAATGGCATTGTCATCCACAATCAGAATATGCTTCTTCTCAAACGCTGAAAAACTGTGTCGTGTCACATTTTTTGTTTCAGGAATCATCGATTTGCATACCTGTATTTTTTTACCTCCAGACACCCTCTTTGGTGTTTCAGACTCAACAGAATACATCTTTACAATCAGTTCAAATACCCGTTCTTGGTTCAGAGGTGTGTGAAGATGTACATCAATAATCTCATGGGTTAATTGTGCTTCATCTATATGCAGCAGAGATTTCAGAGAAATTACCTTCAAGGCTTTCTTGCTTTTGACCTTACCAAGATAATCTGTCAACCTGGGCGTAAAAAGATTCTCGTTCAGAAGGATAATATCATATGGCATAAGATTTGGCATTTCTTTCAAAAATGCTTCTCTGCTTAGCACTGTGACTTCATGTCGAAAATAGGCAAAGGTTTTTTTGATTGCCAATGCAGAATGATAGTTGTTGTCCACTATAAATACTTTTTTAATCGTCAGTTCTTTTTCAGGAAGACGATATCGACGCTTATCCGCACCGTCATACATCTTCAGGGGCAATGTCAGAGTAAACGCTGTACCTTCCCCGCTCTGACTCTGGGCAGTGAGTGTTCCATCCATCATGTCTGCAAGATTCTTCGATACAAAAAGTCCCAACCCGTGATATGTACTGCTCTGTTCATCATAATAAGGATCAAACAAAGACTCCAAAGCCTCCATGCCCACGCCATCTCCTGTAGCATTAAAAAGAAATTCCAGTTCCACTTTATCTTCATAAGTATGATACATAGAAATTTCAAGTCTTACTTCTCCAGAATCCAGTCTTGATATCATATGCTCTATAATACTGTTGATCACATGGCCAAGATGCAAAGAGTCCCCTATAAGAAGGCGGGGAACATTATTGTTGATATCAAAGATCAGATCTACCTGCTTTCCCTGATATTTGTTACAGATATATCCCGATATCTCATTGAGTACATTGTTCAGATTGAACTTCTCATGAATAATTTCTATCTTTCCTGCCTTGAGACGAAGAAATTCAATGAGATCATTGGTCACGGTGAGCAGTTTTTCTTCTATACGATCAAGTTCTACAGACACCTCACGTATTGCCTTATTATCCTGTGTTTCACAGAAAGGAGGTTTTATCTCATCCTCCTTCGTTTTGAGGGTTTTACTCACCATACCGCGAATCTCCTCACTCATCGCACTCAAGAGCTTTGCCTGGTTTTTCTCCAATTCAAGTTGCTGCTGAAACATTTCCTTATAGACGCGTTCCGTTTTTCTGATTTGAAAGGAAGAAACAAAAAGTATAACAATCCCCACCAAACCCAACACAAAAAGCGCTATCCATATCCAGAATGTCCCTGCACCTTCCGGAACATAGGTCTCAGTACCATAGCAAAAGCCAAATAGCATAGGCAGTATAAAGAATATTTTTTTGTTCATCATTTTGTCCATTGTTTTTTAATTTGATATATTCTATCACAAGTAGCACTTTATTTTTACCACATCTGTCATTTTTGCGCTATAATCTGCTTATGAAAACTGCATGCATAGATGTCGGGCTCAAACGTATCGGGACGGCGATCTGCCTTGATGGCAAGATCGTGCTTCCCCAGGATGCTATACTGCGCAAAAACCGCAATCAGGCGGCACAGGATGTCAAAAAATTTCTTGACGCATGGGAGATAGAACAATTGATCGTGGGACTTCCCAGGGGAGGTTCAAGCGAAGAAGAGATGGAACGGCGCATCAGGCATTTTGTCTCTCTGCTTGAACTGGATATCCCCGTACGCTATCAGGATGAACAGGGGAGCAGTTTTGAAGCCAAGGAGATGACCGCAGGGCAATTCCGGCACAAAAAAGACGGCAAAATAGATTCCATAGCCGCCAAGATCATCCTGGAGCGCTATCTGGACACTTTACGGGGAGAATAGAAAAACTGTAAGCATCCCATCTCAGGTATGTACACTTCTTACAGTTTACGCTTCAATGCCTGAATGCGTTGATAGGCAGATACTATACTTTTCCGGTTTACCTCACCTTTTTTCACCAGAGCTTTGATCGTATCTACCAGTGTCCGGGCACTCACTGTATGCCTCGGATCAAGCTGATTACCGAAGATCAGCATATCATCTCCGGCGTTGATCGCAAGTTTCAACCTCTCCTTCAAAGTATATTTT
>JALSTF010000130.1 GCA_026983895.1 Sulfurovum sp. | reverse complement strand
AGATCCGCGGCGGGGGGAACATTATCGGAGAGGCGCAGAGCGGGCACATCAAACAGATAGGCTACAGCCTCTACCTGCGTATGCTTGAAGATGCCATCCGCGAACTCTCCGGACAGGAGAAAGAGGTAGCGCACAACATCGACATGAAACTCTCCGTCGATGCCTACCTGAACGAAGAGCTCATCGAAGAGGACAGACTCAGACTTGAACTCTACCGCCGTTTATCACTCTGTGAAACCACCGGAGAGGTGTACGAGATAGAAACGGAAATTGCCGACCGTTTCGGCAAGCTTGATACCATTACCAGACAGTTCATCGATGTGATGGTGATGAAGGTACTTGCCAGAGAGCAGGGGATTTCCAAGGTCTCCTCCTATGGAGAGAATGTCTTCATTGAGTTCAGGGAGGAAGGAAAGGAGAGGGTGGTGATCAAGTCGAATTCCAAAGATGATGACGATATCATTGCTGCGGCAATGGGGTATTTGAAGTCTTGATATAGGTAATGAACAGTCCCAGTCCGACACACATCAGCAGGGCATTGCCCAAAAGGTCGTGTGCCCAGTAGAAGTTTGCCTGTCCGCCTTTTTGCTCTACAAAGTGTACGACCATTAAAAGGCGTGCAATATTGGCAAGGGAGAAAAAGAGATACCCCAAAATCATCCACAGAATCTTGTGAAAAAGAGAGGAAGGATAGGCCAGTATTGATGCCCACAAAAGCAGAATCGGGATCATCCCGTTGCAGGCCTGGGTAATGATGATCTTGTAGTGAGGCGTGATCCAGATATCGATCCCTTTGAGTTGACCGGGTTCCAAAAAAACACTTAACCCATAGAGTGTGAGTTTTGTCTGTGTCTCATTGAGCCATGCCGATACGATGGAGGTATCTGCATACAAAAAGGCAAACAACGCAGCCAGATATAAAAAATAGAGTCCAATGAAGCGTTTCATATGTGTACTATAGCACTAATGTACTTGTTATTGGCAGTATGATAGACTAAAAGAAAAGTCTTGTTCGTATGTTTTCCTCTTTATTTTTTCAGTTGCAGCAATGTATCAATCTTTTGATTTTGGTACTCCTTGGTTATACTGCTGCCAACATACAACTCTCCATACCCAGCCTGATCATTGCTCTGTTGTTTAGTGTCGTATGGGAACATCTGCTGATCTATTTCTCCAAAGGAGAGATCACCTATTTTTCTTTCTCTTCGATGATCACGGCACTGGGGGTGGTGCTGATGGTGGTGACACCGCATTTGTGGATATTGATCGTACTGATCGCACTGGGTTTGCTGCAAAAGTATGTTTTGACATGGGAAAAAAAGCATTTTTTCAACCCTTCCAATTTTGCCCTGATGATGGGACTGCTCTTTTTTTACCATGATGCACATATCGTTCTGGGACAACTGGGTGACAGTTTTTGGCTCCTGGGTCTGACGCTGTTTCTGGCTGTGATGATTCTCTATAGGGTGGAACGATGGATCATCTCTCTGTCTTTCTCTCTTTTTTACCTGGCGCTACAGTATTTTTTGATCGTCAGCAGTGATCCTGTGCTGATCATGGAAGATGTGCTGTACAGGTTTTACTCCGTCTCTTTTGTGGTGTTTGTGCTGTTCATGCTGACCGATCCCAGAACCACGCCGCAAAGCGGCGGAGGGCAGCTTGTATTTGCCTTTGCTGTGGCTTTGTGTGCCACCGTATTGGACTATTGGCACGGTTTCAGGGTGCAGCATCTTTTCATGGCACTCTTTGTGCTTTCTCCTCTTGCCGTTTTTTCGGCAAAAGGCAAAGCGCTTGTCAGGAAGAAGCGTGTGCTCGTTTTTGGCACGATACTGGTGCTTTTAGCTCTGGGTGCTATAATCTACATTGAAAACCAACCTCCCTACTATTTTGAAATGGATTGAAATGAATAAAGAGACAAAGATATCTTTGGTTGTTCTGGCCGTCGGATTGACAGCCATAGCCATCTACTGGTTCCTTCCCCAAAATATGGGATCAGCGCAAACATCCACACGTCATTCCGCGAAAGAAGAGAAGATCATACTCCCCCAGTATGACAGGCAGGTGTATCGGGACATTCCGCAGGTACAGCAGTATATCTCGGATCTTGAGAAGATGATCAGGCAGGGACAGGCGGTACTTCCCCTGCAAAGCAGCGAGCTCAACAGCGATACACGAAAAGTGCAGGCACTTCTTTTGCATAATGCTTCGTTCCTTCAGGATACAAAAGAGGGTGGCAAACTCCTTCATAATGATATGATGCGGATACTTCCGGCCATTGCCAGCAGTCTGGATGAAAAATCTCAGAAGATATGCAGCAGCCATACCTGCTACCAGGCGGAAAAATATAATTTTGTGACCAATGCCACGACCCGGGCGATCGTCGATGCGGATGATATGAAAGTACTTGCCGTTGAGCGTTATCCCAATACACAGCCCGATATCTCTTTGCGCCTGAAGCATATTGCCGAGGCGATCGCTCTTCATGCTCCGGAGGTGGCCAGAGAGCTGGGGCATACGCCTGCGAAAAAAGATATTACGATGGCCAATGTGAGAGGCACGATGAAAGAGTCTCCCTGCGAAAACACCGACCATCTCTGTGTGGCACCTACGTTTGCAGACCACCAGAAAGAGCAGGCGCTTTGGGCTGTCGTTGACCTGACGGAACTGAAGCTTGCCGCAGCCAAGTGGGCAGGGTTGGGGAAAACGACTACGCCGGCGTGTATCTCTGAGAGAAGTCTGCAAAACCGTTACATTATGAAGCATTTTTGTCAGAAGAACAGTGTGCTTGAAAAGAACGGCTGGAAGATCACATACCGCCTGACCGGATCAGACGGTCTGGAAATACGGTATGTCACTTTCAAAGGCAGGCCGGTGCTGCATTCTGCCAAGATCGTGGACTGGCATGTGAGCTATCAGCAAAAAGGCGGAGAAAAACTGGATACTTCTACAGAAACATATATTGAGGGAAGACGGGTAGAGTTTGTCAAAGGAGAAGACGGAAACTATCTTTTCGGGTACAATGATGCGATGGGCTGCCCGCTTTTTTCCACATCGGTGGTGCTTGCTTTCAACGGACCGCAGGTAAGAGCGCTAAAAAGCGGTGACGGGTTTATGCTGACGCAGGATTTCCGCAATCCCAAATGGCCTATGGCATGTAATTACCGCTACGAGAACCGCTTTGAGTTCTACAATGACGGTTCGTTCCGTGTGGTAGGGGTCAACAAAGGCAGGGGATGCGGAGACAATGCCATCTACCGGCCGGTCATGCGGATTGATATGGCGCTGGGAGACCAGGAGGATTTTTACAGCTATGACGGTAACTGGAAACGATGGGACAGCGAGCAGAGTGAACGTGTCCCCGATGGGGGAGAACGTTTTGCCTACAAAGTCGTCGCCGATTCGGACAGGCAGAAAGGCTACTATATAGAGCCCAATCACAGACAGTTTCACGACAACAGCCGTGGGGATCATGCGACACTCTTTGTAACGAAATTCAAACCGCAGGAGGGAGACAAGGATCTTTTGACACTCGGTTCATGCTGCGATCTGAACAATGACGGCGTAGAACAGTATCTCAAGCCTCCCGAGTCACTCAAGTCGTCACACCTTGTACTGTGGTATGTGCCGCGCATCCGCAACGATGCCCGCCCCGGACATGAATACTGCTGGGCAGATACAGTCATCGGGGATGACGGCAACCTTCATGTACAGGTATGGCCCTGTACGGTAGGACCCAAATTTGTACCTTTGGAGAGAAAAAAATGAAACGGTATCTTCCCATTTTTACAGTATTTGCCATCCTTCTGGCTGTGGGTCTGTATGTTATCGATAAAAAAAATCAGACCATACCCGCACAGAAGATGACACGTGTTTCAGGAGATATCGGAGAGTTTGGCAGGCAGCATAGCTGTGCCAGGCCACCGCAGTTCCTCTCCCGTATGCACATCCCCCAGCCGGTCATGATCGACCTTTCGCAAAAACGTTTCAAAGGGATCGCTCTGCTTTACGGAAAAGGTTTCAAAAAGGTTCTGCATCCGAAGCAGTGGGAACAGTATGCACATTTTGGCACCTATGCAGTAGATGAAAAGGGCAATGTCTATCTGGTTCCCATTCCTTTTATCTCTATCCATCCAGATACATTCAATTTGCAAAAAAATATCTATAAACTTGACAGCAAAAGCGGTAAACTTTCTGTTTTGATGCACTTTGAGGGGATCGTGCCTTCTTCGAAAAACCCGTATGGGCTTAATACCATTGCCTATGACTGTGACAGCCGCACGCTTTGGGCAGCTGCCATTGACAAGTCCGATTACAGCACTCAACAGGGAGTGATCTACCATATCGATCCCAAAAGCAGAAAGATACTCCAGAAGATCAAAGGGGTGGATGTCCTCAGTATGGCACTTGTCAGGACATCCCTTGGAAAATTCCTGCTGGTCGGGTCGGCAAGAGATAACGGACTGTATGCCTATCCCTTGAAAAAAGACAGATTATTACCAAAACCGGTAAGACTTTTGACACTTCCCGATCCCAACGAGCATATACGAAAGATCAAAATAAAGGGGAACAATACCTTGGAACTTCAGTCCATCCCTTTTACCTATGCGCTTATCGCACGATCGGACAGAAAAGACCGTATGTATTATCGTGTGACGTGGAACAGGGAGAAAAAACAGTGGGAAACAGAAAAGATGTAATGCTTCCGATCTTGATGAGGGGATTTTCTTTGAAAAAGAAAGTACAGGAAGAAAAGTACGACAGATAGAGTAAAAATATGTAGGAGGGGGAAATCAGGTGAATATATCAGATGCTGATTTATATGCGTTAACGAAAGATCTTACAATCTTGCTGATAGAAGATTATAAACCGTTTGCCCAGGAGCTTGAAACAATCTTTCTTGAACTCTTCCAAAATGTTGAGATCGCATACGACGGAAAGGAAGGGATGCTCCGCTATCAGGCACATAAAGAAAAATATGGCAGATATGTTGACATTGTCATCACCGATATCTGTCTGCCCGGGAAAAATGGGGTGGAGATATGCAAAGAGATACGAAGTATGTACCGGGAACAGGAAGTGATCGTCATGTCAGCCCATACGAGAACAGAAGATCTTCTGGAGTTTATCAATCTGGGGATCAGGCGCTTTATCACCAAGCCGATAGACTATGATGAACTGATGCATGCACTGCTGGACATAGGCCGTCTGTATCATGCCCGCAATGGTGATAATACAGCGGATAATCATTTGCTGCCTCTGGGGCAAACATGTTTTTGGAACAGTGAAAAAAATGAACTGTTCTGTCATGGTGAAACCGTATATTGTACTGCCCATGAATTGCTTTTGCTACAGTATCTGGTCAAAAGCGGAGGGATGGTGTGCACCGTCCAGGGCATTATTGAGTTTTTTTACGCAAACGGTATTGAGATCGGGGAGAAAAGCATACGCAATCTCATTTTGAAACTGCGGCAGAAAACCGGTAAAGAATGTATAGAAAATGTATACGGGCTGGGATACCGTCTACAGATCGAATAATCTCAACAACAGCATTTGTCAGAGTTTCTTTTTTTGACAACCAGAAGGACAATTCACAGACTTTTATATGTTATAACTACAGGATTTTATCTTAATACAAGGGGAAATGTATGTTATGGCATAGAAAAAGCGTGCTTGCCGTATCTTTATGGACCATGGGTGTACTTGCGCCACAGATGGTTCATGCGGATATTTCAGGCGTAGTATATAAAGATTTTGACCTAAACGGCCAAAAAAACGGAGGGGATGCACCGGTCATCGGAGCATCGATCAAAGCAACATGTGATGACGGGCAGGTCTACACAGCTACCAGCGATACAGACGGAAACTACGTATTGAGCGGATTTCCTGCGGGAAGCAAATGTAGGGTAGAAGCAGATGTAAGCAGTGCCGGTCTGGGGTCGGGACCCAATGCGGAAGGTTCTGCACCGCTTGTGGATATTGTGGCGGATGGTGCCACACACAATATTTCGGCAGGTTCACCTGCTACCTATTGTCAGGCCAATCCTGATGTGGTCATGGCAGCTCTGCCCGGGTACCATACCAATGGAAAATCCGGTTCTTCTCAGGGCGGAGGACAGGATCAGCCGTTGGGATATGGTACGATCTTTAAAATACCAAATCCTGTAGACGGTACATTCAATGGACAGAATACGATTGACAGCAAACGTGATACGTTGGCCATTTATGAGCAAACCGGAGCCATATGGGGATCAGCATACAAAAGAGGTACAAAAGACCTTTTTGTTTCAGCGGTATTAAAAAGATATGTTCCTTTGAAAGGTGACGATGTCAACAATGCGGGAAAGATCTATAAAGTCTCAAATCTTGACAGTGCCAACCCGGCGGTCGCAGATTTTGTGACTATTCCTGATGTCCTGAGTGCACAGGCACAGACAGATCTTGGAAGCCGTGATTACGGACAGAACAAAGATGTGGATGTCTGGGAAAAATATGCAGGACGTCAGGGCCTTGGTGATATCGATATCAGTGAAGATGATGCAAAACTTTATGCAGTGAACCTGAACACAAAATCATTGGTGATCATCGATGCATCGACAGGCAATATTCTTCAAACTGTAGCGATCCCAAACCCTTATGGCGCGGACTGTGCAGATGACATGGTACGTCCATGGGCATTGAAAGCACGTGGAAGCGATGTATTTGTCGGGTCAGTATGTGAGAACAAAGTGGAAGACGGTGTGGGAGCGATCATACAAAAATATGATGGCAGCAGTTTTACAGTATTGGCAAGAACCAACAGTCTTAGGTACCTTAGACCGAAAGGATATGGACCCCAAAACGGACCGGCAGGTGATCATTACAAGTACAGGAACTGGGGGAAATGGAACAATGGTCCCATGTTGACAGATATCGAATTCACCAATAATGGGGATCTGGTACTTGGATATACTTCCCACAGTTCATTCAACCGTGCGGGAGGCCTCAATGGTGATATCCGGAAAATGTGTTTGAATGCAGACGGTACGTATACCGATGAATCAACGGAAATTGCACCTACAAACTGTGCTTCCCATGAAGTCAGATATGACCAGAAAGGGAAGAATGATGAAACATATTATGAATTCTATACCGGTGATTTTTTTGGTGGCGAGTTAGGTTCATCAGGACACCCTGAAACAGCTTCAGGCGCATTGGCACAGGCTCCTGGCGCCCCAAGTATCATTGTCGGTATGGTGGATGCGACGAACTGGTATGAACCGGGGGCTATCGGCTTGTACAGCAACACTACCGGAGACAAAGTGGGTACTCAGGCAGTTGTGAAAAATAAAAAAGTAGAAGATGGCGGAGAGCGTGAACCGTTTGGAGCCAAAGCAGGCGGTATGGGAGATGTGGAGCTTCTTTGTGACCCCGCGCCTATCGAGATAGGGAACTATGTCTGGATGGATATTAACCAAGATGGTTTACAAGATCCCAATGAGCCCCCAATGGCCAATGTACCTGTCAAACTACAGTGCAGCGAGAATGGATCATATGTAGACTATGGAACAGTGTCGACAGACAGTGAAGGTCATTTCTACTTTGGCGGGAAAGAGAATGTCAATCTGACAAACGGAAAACAACTTTCAGCCAATACGGAGTGCAGGCTCAGTATTGCAAAATCTGATGTAAATAACAAAGCAGCCACAACGGCCAATGCAAACAGCAATGCAAATGATACTATCGATAACGATGCCGTTGAAAGTGGCAATGAAAATGTGATCACATTCACTACTACGGTTTCAAATGACCATACTTTGGACTTTGGTATTCTTCCCGCACTCGGATGTACTACGGGTACACTTTTTGAAGATGTAAACAATAACGGTACGGAGGATGCAGGGGATACGACCGCCCCGGCAGGTATTTCTCTTACGCTTACTGATGCCTATGGCAATCAGTACGCGGCAGTGACAGATGCCAATGGGGAGTTTACACTTGAACATATTCCTGCAGGAGATGTGACACTCGCCATTGATACAACCGATACAGATATCCCTGACGGTGCAGTATGGAGCAACCCTCCGGGTCATAGTGTAACCATTACATTAAATGAAAGTGATATAAGCGGAAACCCAGCTGCATGTTCTACGAGTGACTTCCCTTATACGCTTCCGGGAGCAGCAGATCAGGATCCTGCCGATGTAGCTACGTGTGCCAATCCCACTTCCCTCACATGGAAAGGCTCAAATAAAAGTACAAAAACAGAGTGGCAAAATATGACAAATGCTGGCCTGACTGCAACTACCGCAGGCGGCGGAACCGTTGGTTTAACAATGTCCATTAGTGACCCCGATGGCAAGTTCTACGATACAGATACTGCCAACAGTTCAGGTTCAGGAACCTCTGCTGCCTTTGGAGAGCCCTATCTGACACTCTATCTTGGCAATCAGGCAGCAGCCGGTGACGGCCAGTGGGACAGTGCAGGTAATTGTGCTGCACATGGTTATGAACTTGAAGCCGGACAAAAAGCTGTGTTGACTGTAGAGTTTGATGAGCCTGTGGTTTTGGATAACTGGCGTATCAGAGATGTGGACTCCGGAGACAAAAGAGGTAGTGAGTCGAATTGGGAATGGCAAGATGGTATCATAGCTACTGCCGAAGATGCAGACGGTAATCCTGTAGAGATAGAGAGCAAGATAGGCTCCAGCGGTGCAGGACTCATTGAGGATGCAAACGATATTGTTCATACAGATAAAGATACTTATAATGCTGGTGATGGAGACTTTATCACCGGTGCCGGTACAACACCGAATGCAACAAACGGGCATATCGTCCTTACATCAAATTTCAAACCGATTAAAAAACTGGTCATTACACATGTAGCCGGACCGGATGTACCGTGCCAGACACGTTCTGCTCTTGCGATGGCAGGGTTGGCGGTATGTAAACCGCTGCATATTTCAGGAACTGTGTATGATGATGAAAATGGTGCAAAACCGACTTCCGCTTGTGCAACAAGTGATGAAATAATAAATGGAACAGGTATTGGATCTATAGATGGCAAGCCACTCAACGCTTGTCTTTTGGATGACAGCAATGTCGTGCTCGATACTCAGGCGGTAGCAAATGACGGAACCTATGATTTCAGCAGTTTCCTTAAACCGGGTGATTCTTACGGTATACTCATTACGACCAACAGCTGTGAAGTCGGTTCATCTGCACCGTCCGGTACGTTGTCAGAAGGCTGGAACTATGAAGGCGAGCAGGAGAATGGTTCTCCAGATGGTGACTTGGATGGTTATGTTGCAGTAGAGCATATTAGTACCAGTGAAACGAGTATTGATTTTGCTATCAACAAAACACCAACGGCACTTGGGTATGAACGTCCTTCAGAACTTAATCCGGGAGGAACGAATACTGTGGTATTCGATACGACCGGTGCAGGAAATGATACCTATGTTTCCGATCATGAAGAGATAACACCTTCTGTTATCAAGCTTACAGCGGTTTCTGGAGGAAAACTCTATGAGAATGGTACAGAGTTGAATACAGGGGATACTATCAGTGACTTCAGCAGTCTGACAACTGACCCGGATGAGGGAGATGCTGTTGTGTCGTTTGAATATGTCACTGCCGACAAGGCATGCCGTGTTTCTGATCCTGCTGTATTCAAGGCACCATTTACCACACTGTATATCAGTGGTAACCTCTTCTTTGATGAGATAAGAAACGGAAAGGTCGATGGCAATGCTACACAGAACAGCTGTGACGGAACAACACCTTTATATGTGAATCTGATAGATGAAACAGGCAAGGTGCTTTCTTCTACCGCTTTAGACAGTGGGGGTTCCTATGCTTTCTATTATGATGACGGGATAAGACCCAATACAAACTACAGTGTACTGCTTTCACAGGTACAGGGAACAGCAGGTGACGATGCGCCGTCGGCTGCATTGCCGTCAGGATGTACCAACCTGGATGGTGAAAATATAGAATCCCTCAATCCCGGAGGAACAGATGGTACGCGAGACGGCAAGATAGCGGTTCCTGTTGAAACAAGCAATGTGACCGAGATCAACTTTGCGATTGCGCCACCGCCACCGCCAGGTTCAGGACCGGCACCGGCACCATCGGCAACACCAACACCAACTCCTGCACCGACAGCAGCACCACATCCAGCGCCTACAGCCGTACCTACAGCAGTACCGACAAAAACACCGACAGAAGCAGCGGATGACTGCGGATGCAACGGTCCGATCAAATCAAACGGCGGAGATGCTCTGGGGATCTTCGGTATGTTCATGATGATGTTCATGACACTGATGACAGCACTCTTTTTCGTAAGAAAAGAAGAAAATATATAAAGGAAACAGAATGAAAATAGTAAAACAAACCATACTCTCCGTAACAGCAGCAAGTGCACTGGCGACTGTTTCTTTCGCCGGAGGGAATATCCTCCCTCCCAAAGTTGCATTAGCTCCAATAGTAGAACCGGTAGTACCCGCGATCAATCCTATCCCCTTTTATATAGGCTTGGGTGCGGTAGCGACCTTCATCAACAGAGATCCGTGTCCGTGTACACCTAACGATCCGGATCTGGAAGATCACCGGTATGGTGCAGTGGCCAGAGTGGGATGGGATTATAATCAATATGTAGGTATCGAAGCCAGAGCACTGAAGACATTCGGGAA
This sequence comes from Sulfurovum sp., assembly GCA_026983895.1. Taxonomy (GTDB): domain Bacteria; phylum Campylobacterota; class Campylobacteria; order Campylobacterales; family Sulfurovaceae; genus Sulfurovum. The sequence goes on along the minus strand of JALSTF010000130.1, from coordinate 2,104 downwards.
TGATGTGTTTTCCGAAACGGAACATTACGGTATTTACCTGAAACCGCAATATCATGTTGCAGACCAGGTGAATGTGTACGGCCTGCTTGGATATGGCGAGACAACAGTAGATTATACGAACGGTAAAAGAAGCAGCCATAATGTAACTGACGGGTTTGCCTACGGTATAGGATTTGAATATGACTTTGGATCAGAAGTAAGCCAGGGGACATATGACAGAGCATTTGACGGCCAGGGCGATCAGGAAAAAGGCTGGGGAATGTGGGTAGATATACAGCACCTTCTAAGCAATGAGGGCCCTATGCATACGGACCTGAACCTTATCACTGCCGGGATCACTTACGATTTTTAAACCTACAGGACAAGAAGCTTTTTCTTGTCCTCCCTCCTTTTTTCTCCTTATTTTTTATACAGGTTAAACTTTAGTTAACCTCGCTCAAGTACACTACAACTATAAAAACAGTTTTAGGAGAAACACTTGAGTCAGATCATACAGAATATCAGAACAGAGATCTCGAAAGTCCTTGTCGGACAGGACAAAATGGTGGAAGGGCTGCTTGCCGGACTGCTTTGCCGCGGGCACATCCTTCTTGAAGGGGTTCCCGGGCTTGCAAAGACGACGGCGGTCAATGCCCTGGCAAAGACACTCGGTCTCAACTTCAAGCGTGTACAGTTCACGCCCGACCTTCTTCCTTCCGATATTATCGGTACGGAAATATATGACCCTTCCAATAACACTTTCAAGATCAAGCAGGGACCGGTCTTTACCAACCTTCTGCTTGCCGACGAGATCAACCGTGCGCCGGCGAAAGTGCAGTCGGCACTGCTCGAAGTGATGCAGGAGAGACAGGTGACCATCGGTGACGAGACCTTCAAGATCGACCTGCCTTTCCTTGTTATGGCGACACAGAACCCGGTCGAGCAGGAGGGGGCTTACGAGCTCCCTGAAGCACAGCTTGACCGTTTCATGATGAAAGTGGTCGTAGGATACAACACGAAAGAAGAGGAACTCGAGATCGCCAGACGTGTGGCAAACAATTCATTTGAGCAGATACAGCAGGTCGCGACCAAAGAAGATCTTGAGCAGATCCGGAAAGAAGCGCTTGATGTGCATATGGATGAAGAGATCGAAGCGTATATCATCGAACTGGTCGCTGCGACACGTGATCCCAAGGCTTATGGACTGGAAGAACTCGAAGCCTATATCGAGTTCGGTGCTTCACCCCGTGCGAGTATCGATATGTACAAAGCGGCACGTGCCATCGCCTATCTGAAAGGGCAGGACTACGTTTCGCCTATTGAGATCGCCTACATTGCCAAGGAGATCCTGCGCCACCGCATCATACTGAGTTACGAAGCACAGGCAGATGATATTACGCAGGATTATATCATCGAGAAAATATTGGCCGCAGTGCCGATCCCGTAGGCAGAAAGCCATATGTAGGGTGGTGCTTTTAAGCCCGCCTTATCACAATGATATTTCAAAAATGGTGGGCATAAATGTGCCACCCTGCGGTAGGGGGTACCCTTTTGGGTACCCAAAAGAAATGATTTAAAAAGGATAAATGTGAATAAAAAAGCCAAAAAGATCGTTCTCAAGACCAAGAAACAGGTCTATGGCGATATGCTCGGGAACAATGCTTCTATGTTTCAGGGTGAAGGCTTTGAGTTTACGGAGCTTCGCGAGTATGTTTACGGGGACGATGTCCGTAAGATCGACTGGAAGACCACGGCGAAACTGGGCAAACCTTTTGTCAAGATCTATAAAGAGGAGAGGGAGCTCAATGTCGTCGTTGTCTCTATGCTTGGCGGATCGACCTATTTCGGGACGGTCAGGCAAAAGTCGGATATTATTGCCGAAGTAGCCGGTACATTGGGCTTTTCAGCCGTAAAGAATGCGGATCTTTTTTCCCATATTATCTTTGCGGACAAGCTGTATGAACTGAGCAAACCGAGCAAGAAACTTTTCTCCGTCCATAAAGCGGTCGAAAATATCGTTGATTTTGAACCGCTTGGAAAAGCAGGGGATTTCAAAGCATTGGTGGAGACACTGAACAACAGGCTGAAGAAAAAAGCACTGCTCTTCATCATTTCCGATTTTGTG
>JALSTF010000129.1 GCA_026983895.1 Sulfurovum sp. | reverse complement strand
GGGGCTGTTGGCAGAGGACGCGATCTTCGCCCAGGGCCGGAGCCAGGTCGTCGGGCAGTACTTCCACATCCCGCAGGTAGTAATCCGAGCAGCCCAGCAGCCAGATGCCCTGCTCGACCTGGTAGTGTCCGGGTTGGTCAAAGCACCAGGTAAAAGTAGTGTCGATGATGGTGGTGTCCAGCCCGCCCGGTCCCGTGATGTACCACTCCACCTGATGCGCCAGGCGGTTGTAAGTGCTATCGGGCGTCAGGCAGTCGCCTGCACAGATGGTATCGGGCAGGTAGAAGTAGGGATGCGGGGGTGTGGGCGAGCCGCAGTAGGGGGTGAGGGTGATATCTGGTATAGAAAATTGTATAGGCATAGTATCCTCATGTAAAGGGCCATCTTCTCTCGTCCAAAGCTCTGAAGAAACTTCCAATACCATATTTCCTGTAGACATACAAGAGACATATTGAGGGCAACTTTCTATCTCCCCGAGAGTATCTGTTTTGGCAAGAATCCATTTAGACTCTGTTGTTCCATCTGCATGGTACTTCTTATTGCTAAGAAAATAAAGTGATCCATCTTCGGCTATATCTATTCTAGGTTCATAAAAAGAATATCCTTTGCTCCATAGCAAATATCCATTAGAGTCTAAAGAGCCAACAATAACAGGAAGATCACCATCTGACACAGAACAAAACAATAAATCTTTATTGTAATTAGTTTTCAAATAAAGGTTTTTATAGGCATAATTTTCCACAAGAATCTCTTTACTCCATGTCAATTCATAATCAGAATTAAATTTTGCAATACCTCCTATATAGGTAGAACCATCAATAGTCATAGCGCTTAAGGTGAAGGCAAGATAAATATTTCCATCAGCATCAATTTCTTGAGTCATAGACCTAACGTATGAGAGGTCTAGAAGGGGTAAAGAAAATGACAGAGCTTTCACTATTTCTCCAAGAGGATTGATGTGAAGAAGAAGAAATTCTTTTTTAGAAGAGTTGTACATGAACCAAGATATCCCACCGTCATTCATTTTATCCGCATCACCTAACTTCAAATCACCGATAGCATTAATTCTATCATAAGAATATGCCCACAACTGACTATGAGTTGAAATGGAATAAGCTGCTACCCCTAATCTAGATGTACCTGCCCAATAGGTTGAGACAAACGTATCTTGATTGATAAAAAAAGCCTTAGGATCTTGAACTGGAACTTGTCCATCATAAGTAGAAACTGCCCAATGAGAAAAATCTAACTCATTAAATAATACAAACCCAGCACGAGCTGGAAACTGAAAAGCTGGATCATACTCAATAAAAAAGATATGGTACCCTTCTGAATATTGATATGAATGAAAAAGAAATAAATACAATGGAACACTTCCGATTTGCACATTCATAGTATGAGAAGAAACAAGCTGCCCATAAGGAGACAGTGTCGCAAATGAAATCTCTAAAGATGGTTGGAAAACTATTCCAACAGATTGGTTTTCCAAAACTTGAACCTCACCTAAACCCCAAACAGTATCCCCAAGATCTAACAAAAACGAACTTTGAGACGATAAATATGGCATAAAACAAAACAATGACAACACAAAAATATGGTAGCGCATGAGACAACAGTTTAATTGGGATTTTAGCTAGACAGGTAAAGCATTGAACACTTGAAAGTTCTAAGTTTAAGCAATTTGGATAGTTCATACCATCCAAACTACTTTTCACGCCTACGCTAAAATAACTAGCCTACATCTTCACAACTCATCTCTAAAAACTCTTCGGCATAGAATACAACTTTATACCCAAACCGAAATGTTTTGAGATATTTATAACTCGCAAACGGGCAAAAGATAAGGAGTTTGGGAGGCTTACACCTCCCAAACCACTTCGCCATGAGTATATTAAATTGTTGGGCCATCGGAAGTTAAGCTGCAATCTGAACTTTCATCGCCTGTTAAGTAACGACATAAAAAGCGGCGCCAGAAATGAGAGAGTTCTTCGCCAGGAGAGATTACAAATTGATGGTAGGTTGTTGTAGCAAGCGAGCCACCTTGATAGCATTTCACCTCCGAGGTGAATATTACTTCATCCTCACTTACACCCTCTGTTAAAGAAACAACCAGATGATGACAATCTACGTCAAAACCCACCAAGGGTCTAAACTCAGAAGGAAGAGGTAAAAAATTTCCATTGAAGACCCACGTATTGCCTCTGCCAAAAAATGAGAACTCTTGCTCTATATCATCTTCTACTTGCCACATGGCCCAAATTCTGTTATCATAGCCAGAAACACTTAAAATGCGCATGTAACAATTGCAATCGCTCGGCAAATCCTTTTCCAAGCCATCCTCACCCTTCTTCTTGGCAGTCACTACCTCGGCTGAAGCCTCCGGAGCTACCTTCTCTTTCGCACAGGAGGAGAAATACACATTGACAAAGAACAGGGAAACAATCAGCAGGAAGAGGCTTTTACCCCCCCCCATTTAACAGTAGAAAAACGATTAAAACATTTCATGACAAAAAATTTTGGTTAAAAAATATGCCAAAACGGCTTCTCGGAAAGCCGTGGTTTAGCCGCAACAGGGTGTCTTTTTTTGTTATTACTGTCTGTGGATACGTGTTTTTTATATGCTTTGCTGCAAAGATACAGCGGTTTTTCATAAAATGCAAATTTTTTCAGCTTAGCAGCTGTAGCCTAAAAGAGCTTCTTCTTTTGGCTTGATCCAAAAGAAACAAAAGATCAAGGCCCGGCCAAGGCGGCTGCGCATTGATATAAAATGGAACCAGCGGGTTGATA
>JALSTF010000128.1 GCA_026983895.1 Sulfurovum sp. | reverse complement strand
GGAGTTCAACAGCAGCATTACAGATGAAGACTGGGCACATAACGGCATAGGAGCATCCAAAGCACAGTTCAACTGGGCACAGTCGATGTATAACAATATGTTCTATGTCTAATATACCTTACATATACTTCTTCGTCTTCGATGTCGCCCGTGCTTCAAGCGGGTCATCCGGCCAATAGTGCTTTTTGTATTTTCCTCTCAACTCCTTCTTCACCTCGTCATAGGTATTTGCCCAGAAGCTTGCCAGGTCCTGGGTCATTTGCATGGGGCGTTTGGCGGGGGAGAGCAGGTGCAGCATGAGGGGGACTTTGCCATTTAGTATGCTTGGGGTTTGGGCTGTGCCAAACATCTCTTGTAGGCGTACTGCCAAGATGGGTTGGGTGGGGTTGGCGTAGTCTATGGCGATGTTGGAGCCTGAGGCTACTTTGATTTTGGCCGGGGCCAGGGTGTCCAGGGTTTGGGTCTGTTCGTAGCTTAGTCTGCCTCGCAGGATGTTATGCAGGTCTAAGCTTTTGACCTCTCGCAGGCTGCTCATGCCTGTGAGGAAAGGGGTCAGCCACTCCTCCATATTAGTTAATATATATTCATCAGAAAAGTCAGGAAGTCCTACACCATACTGGTTCAAAAAGTGCACTCTTTGTCGCAGAGCCAAAGCCTCTTTGCTCCAGTTAAGTGCCTCTAAGCCCATCTCTTCAAGCTCTTCTATGAGCAGGTCGGTCACCTCTTCGTTGTCTGTGGCTTTGATGGCACGTTCTTTGAGGAGGATGGCGCCTATCTTCTCTACTTCTCGTACCTCGACACGCTGTTGTGCTTCGTTCCACTCTACGGTTTGCTCTGTGTGTATCTGCTCTGTAAGGTAGGTATAGATGTCCGCTTCTTCCAGGGCGATGGCTTTGTAGATGCCTGCATGGGTAGCTTTGGCATCGAGGTCTGCTATGACGATGTAGCGTGCGTGGGACAGGGTTTCGTCTGTGTGAAGTCTGGCACCTTTGCCGTTGGCCAGCAGATAGGTCTGCTCTCTGGTGCCACGTGCTTTGGCGATGCGTTCTGGGTAGGCGTAAGCAAGCAGAACGCCTAAATGTGTTTTGTCCAGCGTAGCGTTTTGTTGAGGCTCGAGTCGCCTGGCATTGGCTAAGATGTACCGTGCATGTTTGATATTGATAGTGTTGACTATGTTCCCTTGTGACAGTGCATGCAGGTCTTCAACCCGCTCAGCGATATCTACTTCTCTACGGGGTCTTGTGTAGATATCTTTTTCTATGAGCAGGGTAGCAAGCAGTGAAGCTTCATAGCTAAGGTTCAGGGCTTTGGCTTTGAGCATCATGTGCGCAAGTCTAGGATGCAAGCCATACCCGCTCATCGCCCTGCCATGAGGGGTAATGATGCCTTTGTCATCCAATGCACCCAGTTGTATCAATAAGGTCTTTGCATGACTGATGGCAGTAGAGGGTGGGGTGTCCAGCCAAATGAGGTCGCTGACATCATCCGTACCCCACAGCGCGAGTTCTAGTACCAGTGGCGTAAGGTCTGCCAAAAGTAGCTCCGGGGTATCATGCTTTTGGAGTATCTTGGACTTGTGCCAGATATGGTAGGCTTTCCCGCTACTCAGCCGTCCTGCACGTCCAGCCCTCTGTGTGGCAGCGTCTTCGGATATGTGTCGCCTCTCCAGGGTGTTCATGCCAGAAAAAGGGCTAAAGACAGAGACATTCTGCTGTCCGGAGTCTATGACTATCTTGATACCGTCTATAGTAAGTGAGGTTTGGGCGATGTTGGTGCTTAGGACGACTTTTCGTGTACCTTGCGGCGGGGCTTTAATGGCTTTGTCCTGCTCTGCTTTGCTGAGGTTTCCATAAAGACTTGCAATGTAAACATCTTTGAGTTTGGCTTCCTGTAGATACTTCTCTACCTCTCTTATCTGTCGTACCCCTGCCAGGAAGACAAGGATGTTTCCCTCTTCCTCTTCTAAGCACTTCAAAACACGTTTGGCAATGTAGCTTGGCAGTTCTTTGGCTGTAGGCTGAGCGGTTGTGGGGTCTAGGTAATGACGCTCCACAGGGTAGGCACGTCCTTCACTCGCGACCAGTGGAGCATCCAGCATGGAGCTAAGTGCTGTAGTATTGAGCGTAGCAGACATGATAAGCAGTTTCAAGTCCTCACGCAAGACAGACTGAGACTCCAGGCTCAGAGCCAAAGACAAGTCTGCATGAAGCGAACGCTCATGGTATTCATCGAAGATGATGAGTGCCACATCTTCAAGGCTGGGGTCAGCTTGAAGCTTACGCGTGAGTATCCCCTCGGTAACGATGAGGATCTTGGTCTGTTTGGAATACTGCGAGTCCATCTTTATCTGATAACCCACACGTTCTCCCACCTTTTCGCCCAACATCTCTGCCATTCTGATAGCCGACATCCGCACCGCCAAACGCCTGGGCTCCAGCATGATGATGCGCTTGCCCTTTAACCATGGCTCATCCAGCAGGGCCAGGGGCAGGGTTGTGGTTTTTCCTGCACCTGGAGGTGCTTGGAGTATGAGTCTGTTGTGTGCGGCCAACTTCTCTTTGACTTGGGGTATGACGTGGGTGATGGGTAGGGTTTGCATGTGGCATTATACGTGTTAACGTATGAAAAACACGAAAATATTTTTCTAATACGCTGAGAATGTAGTAAAAGAGTTCAAATATTAGAGGTGCCCTTATGAAAGATACTGTACTTTCCCAAGAGGCAGCCGCTTTTATCGGATGCATTCTCGTATCGGGTTGATCTGTCAAACCTTTTTGCTACAATTACATCACACAATAACGGAGATCAGCTATGAAACTTGAAAATATCATCCCGTGGGGACGCAGTATGAAAGAGTATATTGGGATGTTCAATCTCTCAAAAGAGGAGATTAAATTCCAAAAGATACTTGGATGTGGCGACGGACCAAGCAGTTTTAATACAGAGGTCGATATGGAAGGAGGCAGTGTGGTCTCCGTCGATCCACTCTATGCCTACAGCAAACAGCAGATCATGCAGCGTATTGATGATGTGGTCGATGAGGTCATGGCGGAAGTCAAAGCCAATATGGAGAAGTTCGTCTGGAAAAACATCCCCGACCCGGAAAGTCTGCTTGATTTGCGTATCGAGGCGATGATGGAATTTTTAATGGATTATGAAGAGGGAAAAGAGGAGGGCAGATATATCGATGCTTCTCTGCCTGATCTTCCTTTTGAAGACGACCGCTTCGATCTGGCACTCAGTTCGCATCTGCTCTTTCTCTACAGCGACCATCTCGATGAGCGTTTCCATATAGAGGCAGTGGAGGAGATGCTCAGAGTGGCAGCAGAGGTACGCATCTTTCCTCTCTTGACACTGCAGAACATCCGTTCGCCGCATCTTGATCCGACGATGGCATATCTGAGAGAGAAAGGGTATGATGTCACTATAGAGAAGTGTGCCTATGTGTTCCAAAAGGGTGGGGATGAGATGCTGCGTATCATCAAGAGATAGCGGGGAAAGTAGATCCCCGTACACCTATACCGCAAAAAGCGTATAGGCGGTTGATACTACAGTAAGCAGTGATACACCTACAAAAATAAAACTGAAGATAATACCTTTTTTGAGTAGTTCTTTCATTGTTGATCCTTTGTATTGAAATTACAGGGGAATTATGCAGAAAGAGGATTACCTCAGTATTACCGTATATAATGATCTTGATAAAATAAAATGATTATTTTTAGAAGTGCCCTTTAATCTAAAAACATCACCACCTCGTCAAGATCCAGTCGGACGTGTGGTGGCTGCTCCTGGGCACGGTAGCCGAAGGCACACAGGACACTGACCTGCCACTTGCTTGTGTCAAGCTCTAACAGCGCTTCGACCTTCTCTTTCTCAAATCCCTCTATCGGACATGAGTCGATCCCGATGCTTGCCGCACCCGTCATCATATTGGCAAGCGCGATGTAGGTTTGCCGTGCACCCCAGCAGAAGGTTTTTTCATCACTGCTGAAGGTCTCTTTGAGGAACTCGGCATAGATATGGTTGTACGCCTCAATACGCTCAGGCGGCAGTTCCCGTCTGCCGAATCGTTTGGCAGGTATGCCGGAGTCGGGGCGGAGGTTTTCGATGGCAGTGAGGATGATGATAAGGTGTGAGCAGGTAGTGATCTGCGGCTGGTCCCAACAGAGCGGGCGAAGTTTGGTTTTCATCTCATCACCGCTTACGACGAGAAATTTCCATCCCTCCATCCCAAATGAGCTGGGAGACATCCGTCCTGCCTCCAAAATGAAACGAAGCTGTGTTTCATCGATCTTTTGTGTCTTTTCAAAGCGTTTGCAGGCGTGGCGAAACGCCATCGCTTTGGAAAATGTATTGTGCATTGTCGCTCCTGTCGGTAAAGATATGCTATCATAACAAGAAAGAGATAAGGAGTTCCTATGAAACGATTATTGATATCGATCGTCCTTTCTGCAACAGTTGTCATGGCCGGTAATTTCACTCTCAAAAGCAATGACATCAAAGGGCAGTTGAGCAGGGCGCAGGAGTTTAACGGTTTTGGATGCAACGGAGAGAACATCTCTCCTTCGCTCAGCTGGAAAGATGCTCCCAAAGGGACGAAGAGTTTCGCCGTGACGGTCTATGACCCAGATGCACCCACAGGCAGCGGCTGGTGGCACTGGCTTGTAGTGAACATCCCGGCGAATGTCACCTCCCTTCCTACAGGTGCATCCGGGAAAATGATGCCCAAAGGGGCAGTGGAAACGGTGAACGACTACGGCATGACAGGATACGGCGGCGCCTGCCCTCCAAAAGGGGACAAGCCGCACCGCTACATCTTCACCGTCTATGCGCTCGATGTAGAGAAACTGCCGGTCAAGCCCGATACGAACGCGCCGGTGGTCGGTTTTCAGATCAATGCGCATACCATAGGAAAAGCAAGTATCGTTTCCTATTACCGCAGATGAGCGGAAGGAGTGCTTGATGTATGAGATGGTACCCGTAAGCGACGCAGGGCTCTCACAGGAGGAGTGGAACGACCTCAGAAGGGCCAAGGCCATTTTAGAGAACCCCGGCTTTGCCATGAAGGTGGCAGGGTACATCGGAAAGCCCATAGAATTCGCCATTGACAAGATCGATTCGGAGACGCTCAATCGGGCTACCTCCAAAGCCCTGGGCAAGGCGCTCGATATCGCCATCGGGACGCTGGAGGAGGAGAAGGGTATGCTGCCTTCGAACTTCAGGCACAAAATGATGGTGGGCGGCAGCGGTGCCATCGGCGGTTTCTTCGGACTGGCGGCGCTTGCGGTGGAACTGCCTGTCTCTACGACCATCATGCTGCGAAGTATTGCCGATGTGGCACAGTCTCAGCAGCATGACCTGAGCGAGATGGAGACGCGGCTCGCCTGTCTCGAGGTCTTTTCTCTGGGAAGTACCAAAAGCAGGGAGGACGATGCGGGTGAGAGTGCCTATTTCGCGGCACGTGCTACGCTGGCGTTCGAGATGCGTGCCGCGCTGGAGAGTGTGGCGCACATGAGTACCAAAGCCATACAGGATGCGCTTGCAAGAGGGCAGATGCCCGTGCTCATAAAGTTCATCAACACCATTGCTGCGCGTTTTGGCATCGTGGTCTCGGAGAAGCTGGCGGCACAGGCTGTTCCTCTTCTCGGTGCGGCAGGCGGTGCAGGGATCAACCTGCTCTTTATCGACCATTTTCAGGATATGGCAGAGGGGCACTTCATCGTCAAACGTCTGGAAAAGAAGCATGGCAGTGAGCTGATCGAACGCTGCTACCATGCCATTGCGTTGTAGTCTGGAGAGGCGATGCTGAAAAAAATGAAAGATGCAGCGCTCTCGAAGGGTGCCAAAGCAGCCATCAACCATTACATAAAGGAGTATGGGAAGATGTTGAAACTGACGCTGGATTCCGAACATAAAAGTATAGAGGTGGAAGTGCTGCTCGATGGTGAGAAAGAGCCCCTTTTGGTCAGGGTGGAACGTTATGAACTCACAGAGGAAAACGGTAGACACTTCCTGAAGATCCACGGCATTCAGACATCACGCGCCTGGATCAATACGGTGGCCGCCTCCTACCTGGAGGGAAAGGCCTTCGAGATCCCCGCAGAATATGCGAAGATGCTCAAAGTGATCGTTTAACTCCTTTTATGGCTTCATGATCCCTTCTGCAAAGGGGAGGGTAGAGAGCAGTTTTATCTTTTTGCTGACTATACCTGCCAGCAAGCTTCTGAACAGAGCTTCATAGTGTATATCCCAGTTGTTCTCTACATCCATAAAACCGTCTATGATCAGAGATGCAAGACCATGCAGTGATGACCATACTACCACTGCCTGAGTAAAGCTGTCTTCTTTTTTGAGCAAGCCGCTCTGCTGACCCTCTTCGATCGCTTTTTTGAGTGCCCCGAATCCTATACGTTCATCTCCAAGACTGATAACCTCTTCTCTGATATGCACATATCTTTTTCCAAACAACAGTCTGTAAAGACCCGGATTTTCCGTCGCAAAACGTATGTAAGTTCTTCCGGCAAGATAAAAACGTTCTATCAAAGGCTTTTTCGGGTCTCTAAGAATAGGAGAAAGTGCAGCATCAAACTGTTCGAAACCGGAAAGGATCATGGTTTCTATGAGTGCATCTTTAGAGGAAAAATGGCGGTAGATCGCCGAGCGTGATGTATCGGTCGCATCGGAGAGAATTTTAAGCGTAAGTTGCTCTACATCATGTTGCGTGATGAAGTCAAAGGCAATCCTGAGAAATTCCTCTTTAAGGTTTCCGTGATGGTAGTCATTTTTTTTCATAGAAGAAGTATAACAAAAATATTAATGTAAACAGTGATTACATTTAAGAAAAATAATGTTAACATTGTTTACATAAAAACAGAAAAAGGATTTTTCATGAAAAACACTATGGTATGTGCATTCATTCTTACAGCAGCACATCTTTATGCACAAAGTGCGCAGGAGGTGGCTGAAATATCTTACAAGAGGCTTTCAGGATACGGCAGCAGTATCGCTGAGACGACAATGATTCTTAAAAATGCCCATGGCGCGACCAATACCCGAAAGATGCGTATAGAAAAACTTGAGGGCAGAGAGGGAGATAGATCGCTTATCACCTTTCTCTTCCCCAGCGATATCAAGGGCACCAAACTGCTCAGCTATGAACGTATTGGCAAGGATGACAGGCAGTGGTTCTATCTACCTGCACTCAAACGTGTCAAACGTATTAGTTCACGCAACAAGTCCGGCTCTTTTATGGCAAGCGAGTTCAGCTATGAGGATATTGCTTCCCAAAACTACCGCAACTACCGATACAAAGGTGAAGCCAAAAAAGTCAAACATAACGCAAAGACCTATCTTCGGATCGAACGCATACCCAAAGATACCCATAGCGGTTATGCGAGACAGGTGATCTATATCGATCCCAAAACCTATTTGGCAAAGTTCGGAGAGTATTATGACCGACACGGAAAAGTACTAAAAAAAGTCACATTTATGCAGTATCGGAAGATAGACGGGATTGACCGTATCGTCAAGATCGAAATGCATAATGTCCAAAATGGAAAACGTACACTTTTGAAATGGGACAAAGAGAGGATCAAGGCTGGATTGAAAGCTTCAGACTTTTCAAAAAGGGATTTGTAATGAAACAGTGGATGGTTTTCTGTTTAAGTGCGATGGTGATGTATGGGGTTGAGTTTAAAAATGAGATCGACTTCTCCGGTATCGGCTACAATAAGCGCCATTCGGAGGTACTGTTGTCGGGAAATTCGGAAATGACATATAAGAGAGAGGGACTGGAGGCAAAGGTACGGTTGGGCTATCTTTACAGCAGTGAGTATGCAAAACGGCGTTATCTTTACCTCAACGAACTCTATGTCACGAAAGATATCGGAAGTTATCGCATTGATGCGGGGAAGCGTATTCTCTACTGGGGTGAGTTGGAGGGATACAACATTACGGATATTTTCAATACAAAGAACTACTTGAAAGATCCTTTTGAAAAAGCTGCCAAACTGGGAAGCTGGTCAGTATCGCTCTCTCATTATGAAGGAGAAAAAGTAATCGAAGCAGGGGTGAAGTTCTATGAGGAGCGGCAGGAGTTTGGAGATGTGCAGACACCCTACTATCCGCTTCCTCTGCCCTATGACCCTCTCTTGAAAACACAGCAAAGCCGCTATACGCCGACATTATATATAAGCTATGCATGGAGCAGTGATGCAATAATGGAGAGTGAGAGCAGGGTACTGCTCTGGCATGGGTATGATGCCAAGAGAGACTTTCTCCCCGCAGATGCAGACAGATTGTTTCAGTATGCCTACCGGGTCAATAAACTCCTTTTGCTCTCACATCTCGTTTACAGGGATACAATCTTTAAATTTGAGGGGAGTTACACCAATGTGATCGACTACCTGCCCATGAGCGACTACTGGCAGATAGGTATAGGGACGGAACAGAGCCTGTACGATCTTGGTGGGATGGATCTGACGATCTATGGAGAGTATTATGCTTACGGTTACCGCAACAGGCAGGGGCATGAACAGGTAGATATCTCAGAGATCTATAATGATGACCTCTTTTTGGCATTCAAATTGGATGTAAATGATGCGGGAAGCAGTGAAGTCAAGGCAGGCATACTGTATGACCTTGGAAATAAAGAGAAGGTTTTCAAGGTGCAGGCGCGTACACGGGTTATGGATCGTTTTGTTGTGTATGCGGAGGTGCTTCGGCTCTTTCCTGCCGGAGATACTCTGCTTGACCGCTTTGATAATCATACCCGTATGACAGTGGGTGTGAACTATACGTTTTAGGAGAGGGTATGCAACGCTATATCGCATTTCTTGACCGTTTCAAGTATATGATCATTCTGGGGATCACACTTGTGACCCTGCTGCTTGCCATATCGCTCAAAGATATTGCCTATGAAGGGAATTACCGCATCTGGTTCAATAAGGACTCCAGTATCATACGGGACTATGACCGGTTTCGTGCCACCTTTAGCGGGGACGATACCTTTGTTGTGGCC
>JALSTF010000127.1 GCA_026983895.1 Sulfurovum sp. | reverse complement strand
CCAGAGACACTCGTAGTGCTCCTCCATCTCCCGTCCGCCGCGTGCGACAAAGCCGCTCTCGGGATCGCCCGCACCGTCAAGTGCGCCGCCGGTGACGCTGTCCTGCTCGAAGATCGTGATCTGTTCGCCTTTCATATACCCGTCACGGATAAGGTAGTGTGCCGCAGCGAGCGATGCGATCCCCGATCCGATGAGGAATGCCCGTTTGTTTTCGATGCCTTCGGGTTTTCTGGGGTGAATGCGTTGGTAGGTACCCATAGTCTGATCCTTTTGTATTGTGTGGATTCTATTATATTGAGAAGTAACTTAGAAGAGAGCGGCAGAATTTAAGAGAATATTTATCTTTTATTGATTATAGTGGTGGTTCAAACTCTCGGGGTGCTGCCACAGGCAGCTGAGAAGGACGCAACATCCTACCCGCTGAACTTGACCCGGATCATACCGGCGTAAGGAAGAGCTTTGTAATACTACTGTTCAAGAGACATCTCCCACTTCTTCGGGATAGGAACTTGACACCGCTTATTACTCTCTTCCCCAAAAATTTTAATAGAGACATTAAATTTTAAAAGGGAAACATCATGACAAAACCATTCAACGAGACCATTGCCGCCTCAAACGACATTCTGACCAGAGAACCGCTGCCTGCATCACAGAAGATCTATGCGGAAGGCTCTATTTACAAAGAGATCCGTGTACCCATGCGAAAGATCGCACTCAGTAACGATACGGAGCTTTGTGTCTACGACACCTCCGGACCCTATACTGATCCTTCTGTAGAGATCGATGTGGAGCAGGGAATACCTGCCATCCGTAAAACGTGGATCGCTTCTCGAGGGGATGTGGAAGTGTATAAAGGGCGCATCACCAAACCTCAGGACAACGGATACAATACCGATGAACAGCTGGAATTCGTTACTGCCGGTTCCAGAGGGCTCTACCGTACGCCGCTGCGTGCCCAAAAAGGCAAGAATGTCTCCCAGCTGCACTATGCGCGCCAGGGGATCATCACACCCGAGATGGAGTTCATCGCGATACGGGAGAATCAGAACAGGGCTATGACGCAGGCCTATCTTCAGGATGAGGAGCGTGAAACGAGACTCAAAGGCGAGAATTTCGGAGCGAACCTTCCCGAAGAGATCACACCGGAGTTCGTTCGACAGGAAGTGGCCGAAGGGCGTGCGGTGATTCCGTGCAACATCAACCACCCGGAAGTCGAACCGATGATCATCGGGCGCAACTTCCTTGTCAAGGTCAATGCCAACATCGGAAACTCCGCGACGACATCGAGCATCGCCGAAGAGGTGGAGAAGATGGTCTGGTCGACACGCTGGGGTGCCGATACGGTGATGGATCTGAGTACGGGAAAGAATATCCACACCACGCGTGACTGGATACTGAGAAACTCGCCTGTGCCCATAGGCACTGTGCCGATCTATCAGGCATTGGAAAAAGTCAACGGTATTGCAGAGGATCTGACATGGGAAGTATTCCGCGACACGCTCATCGAGCAGGCGGAGCAGGGGGTGGACTACTTTACCATCCATGCCGGGCTGCTGCTGCACCATGTACCCATGACCGCCAAGCGTGTGACGGGGATCGTCAGCCGCGGGGGCTCCATCATGGCCAAGTGGATGATCCACCACCACAAAGAGAACTTCCTCTATACGCACTTTGAGGAGATCTGCGAGATCATGAAAGCCTATGACATCACCTTTTCTCTCGGAGACGGACTGCGCCCTGGCTCGGTCGTCGATGCCAACGACGAAGCGCAGTTCGCGGAACTGAAAACGCTTGGAGAGTTGACAAAGATCGCCTGGAAGCATGACGTGCAGACGCTCATCGAAGGGCCCGGTCATGTTCCGATGCACCTGATCAAAGAGAATATGGAGAAGCAGCTGGAGTGGTGTGACGAAGCGCCGTTCTACACCCTTGGACCGTTAACGACGGATATTGCTCCGGGGTACGACCATATCACATCGGGGATCGGTGCGGCGATGATCGGCTGGTACGGCTGTGCGATGCTCTGCTATGTAACACCCAAAGAACACCTTGGACTGCCTGACAGGGAAGATGTCAAAGAGGGGCTCATTACTTACAAGCTTGCGGCGCATGCAGCCGATATCGCCAAAGGGCATCCGGGAGCAAGGGCGAGGGACGATGCGATGAGCCTGGCGCGTTTCGAGTTCCGATGGGTGGACCAGTTCAACATTGGGCTTGACCCTGAGCGTGCACGTGAATATCATGATGAGACCATGCCGATGGAAGCGGCAAAGGTGGCACATTTTTGTTCCATGTGCGGGCCGAAGTTCTGCTCTATGAAGATCTCCGCCGAGGTACGTGAGTATGCCGATGCACTGGAAACGGACATTGAGACCGCCAAACAGAAAGGGATGGATGAGATGAGCCAGAAGTTCCAGGAGCTTGGCGGGGAAGTGTATGTCAGCGAGGAAGTAGTAGGTAGGAAGTAGGAGTCTGTGCTATTTTATGATGCACCATTGATTGGATATGGGTTTTATATGTAGGGGTACCCCTCGTGGGTACCCGCCGTCTGTAGGGTGGCACTTTTAAGCCCACCTCATGAGGAAGGTTGCAGGCAGACACTATTGATGTCGAAAGACATAGTGTAAAACGGTATGCATTCGCATATAAAATGTGGGAACGAGACAGGGATTACCCCTACAGGGGATAAAAGGATAGAGAATGAATATAGCCATAGCAGGCGCAGGGTTGGTCGGCAGGGTACTTGCCCTCAACCTTCTGCGTACCAGGCCGGATATGCAGATTACATTTTACGAGAAAGACTCCAAAGAGGGGGTCAGTGCTGCGGGGTTTACCGCTGCGGGGATGCTTGCACCCTATGCGGAGCTGGAGACGGCGGAGTCGGTTATCTTTGAGCTTGGACAGCGCTCCATCGAACTCTGGCCCGATCTGCTCAAGGAGATCGGGCTGTATGACGGATATCAGCAGAAAGGGACGGTGATCACCGCACACCCGCAGGATATGGGAGAGCTGGAGCACTTCATCCGACTCTTGCGCTATAAGGTTGATACCGTCGGAGAGATCGAGGACTGCAACGGGGGAGAGATCGGTGCGATTGAACCCGATCTGGCACAGCATCAGAAGGGCTTTTTTATCCCCTCCGAAGGAGTGGTGGACGCGCAGCGTTTCATGGCATTCAGTGTCAACTACTTTGAGCGTTTTGAGAATGTATCGTTTCGGGAGTATACTCCCGTGACACACATTGAAGCTGGGAAGGTCTATACCGATGAAGGTGTGGAGCAGTTTGATTGGGTCTTTGATACCCGCGGGTTGGGTGCCAAAGAGCATTTCGATGATCTGCGCGGCGTACGCGGCGAGGTGCTCTGGGTAGAGGCGAATGATATTGATATCACCCGTCCTACACGCCTGATGCATCCGCGTTATAAACTTTACATCGTACCGCGCGGCAGCGGTTGTGAAGGGATCGATCTGGAGTATTGCAAAGAGTGTAAACTCTCTCAGACTACAGGATACAAGCGCTACATTATCGGAGCGACGGAGATTGAGAGTGAGGATTTCTCTCCCATCTCGGTGCGCTCTTCGATGGAGCTGCTTTCGGCACTCTATACGGTACATCCGAGTTTTGGTGAGGCGCGGGTGGTCAACTCCGAGACGAACTGCCGTCCGGCCTTCCGGGACAATCTTCCGCGTATCGAGAACGAAAAGGGGTTGACACGTATTAACGGGCTTTACCGGCATGGGTATCTGCTTTCACCGGCGGTCGTGGAGAAAGCACTGACTGAAGGGATCTTTAGGCAGTGAGGAATGAGGAGTGAGGAGTGTTGGTATGCTTTGCTTCGCAAAGCTTTTGTTGCATGGAAAGGATGGTGAGATGAACATTGTAGTCAATGGAGAATCCAAAGAGATAGATGACGCGACAACAGTAGCGGTATTGATAGAGAGGTTTGGGTACGACAATGCCATAGGTGCGGTCGCAGTCAATATGACGTTTGTTCCCTCAGATGCGTATGAGAATACCGTGCTTAAAAAGGGTGATGAGGTGGAGATCCTTGCACCGGTGTGCGGAGGGTGATAGTGAGGAATGAGGAACGAGGAGTGAGGAGTGTCGGTATGCATCGCGTGGCGATGCTTTATAGTAGGGTGCTGTCTTCTGACAGCACCAAAATGAGAAGGAGCAACAGATGACACAAACAATGCAAACAAAGGAAAAGGGCTGGGAGATCGGTGGTAAACGATTGACATCGCGGATGTTCATCGGCTCGGCACTGTACCCGTCTCCGGCAGTGATGGAAGCTTCTATCAAGGCTTCGGGAGCCCAGGTGGTGACGGTCTCTTTGCGCCGACAGGGTGTGAACAGGGAAGCCGGCAGCAGTTTCTGGGAGCTGATACGCGCATTGGGCATGGAAGTACTGCCCAATACCGCAGGATGCCACTCTGCCAAGGAGGCGATCACTGTGGCGCAGATGGCACGAGAGGTTTTCAGTACCCACTGGATCAAGCTGGAGGTGATCGGAGATCAGTACAACCTGCAGCCTGACCCCTACGAGACGGTGGAGGCAGCAAAGGTGCTTGTCAAGGAGGGCTTTGAGGTCTTTCCTTATACGACGGACGATCTGGTCGTTGCCAAGAAGCTGGTCGATGTGGGGTGCAATATCCTGATGCCGTGGGGCTCTCCCATCGGTTCGGGCAAAGGATTGATGAATCCCTACAATCTTAGAGCGATCCGTGAAGCCTTTCCGAATATGCTACTCATCATCGATGCGGGGATCGGCAAACCCTCCCATGCCATAGAGGCTATGGAGCTTGGATATGACGGCATTTTGCTCAACTCCGCTGTTGCGCTGGCACAGGACCCTGAAGCGATGGCAAAAGCCTTTGCTCTAGCAGTCGAAGCAGGACGCATGGGGTATGAAGCAGGTGCGATGCAGGAGCGTGAATTCGCTTTGCCCTCCACGCCGACGGTAGGAACACCGTTTTGGCACCAGAATCAATCGTAGCGGTTGCTACGATTGAAGTGAATAATGAATAATGAATAGTGAATAGTGTTGGTAAGCATTGCATCGCAATGCATTGATAAACAAGGAGAGAAAATGCGTTTTCCAAAATGTGATGAGATCCCTTTGGGGATCTACCCCATCGTAGACAGAGCCCAAAAGCTGTTGCCGCTGTATGAATGCGGTATCACCACGGCACAGCTTCGTATCAAGGATATGGAGGGGGAGGTACTTGAAAAAGAAGTTATTGAAGCGATCACCCTCTCCAAGCAGTATCATGCACGCTTTTTTCTCAATGACTACTGGCAGCTTGCCATCAAGCATGGTGCTTACGGGGTGCATCTGGGGCAGGAGGATATACAGGAAGCCGATATCGAGGCGATCCACCGTGCAGGGCTGCGACTGGGGATCAGTTCGCATACCCCCAAAGAGATCGAGATCGCACTGGGGTTTGCTCCTTCCTATCTGGCGATAGGTCCGATCTTCGAGCCTATCTCCAAGAAGATGGCGTATGAGAATGTGGGGCTTAGAGGCTCTCATCGTGGGCGGCGTATGTGGACTACCCGATCGTTGCGATAGGAGGGATCACGCAGGAGAACATCGTCGATGTCGCCGCTACGAACGCTGCCAGTGGGATTGCGATGATCTCAGCGGTGCTGGATGATGGTGGCAGTATCTCCAAAGAGAAGACCATACAGCTCATTGAAGCGGTCGCACCCTATGGCTACTGAGCATACACCGACCGTATTGGCGATAGGAGGGTTCGACCCCTACGGCGGTGCGGGTACACTGATCGATACCAAGACCATCCATGCACTCGGAGGTTATGCGCTTAGTGCCATCACAGCGATCACGGCGCAGAACTCCCAGGGGGTGGCAGCGGTGGAAACGGTCTCAGCGTCACTGCTTCGCACGCAGCTTTCTGTCCTGCTTAATGACATCAGGGTCGATGCCGTGAAGATAGGTATGCTTGGTGATGCATCGCTGGTACATGTGGTCGCGGATATCATCAAGCAGTACGAATTGCCCAATGTGGTCCTTGACCCTGTATTGGTCAGTTCAAGCGGCAGAAGGCTCCTGGAGCCTGAGGCCGTTGAGGTCATGGTGCACAGGCTTTTTCCTCTCTGCCGGCTCATCACGCCCAATCTTCATGAGACCAATACTCTTCTGGGAACTGTGTATCGAGGAGAGATGAAAGATGTGCTTGCTATGGCGAACGGTCTTTTTGAAATGGGAGCCAACGCGGTCTTGCTGAAAGGAGGGCACAGTATAGAAGAAGAAGCCGTCGACTGTCTGGTCGATCCGTCCGGTATGCACAGCATTTCTACACCGCGCGTGGGAACGATACATACCCACGGTACGGGTTGTCTGCTCTCTTCGGCCATCGCAACACACCTTGCCCAAGGTATCTCACTTAAAAGCAGCGTGGAGGGGGCCAAGAATTTTCTCTATGACAGACTGGGCCATGCCGATACCTTGAGCTTAAACTACAGAGAGAAAAATGTACCGAGAAGCGAAGCGATATTCTAAATAAGATAAAAATACTCTTATTTAAGGATAATGATAGTTGAATTTTTGTATAAGTTCTTATTAGTCTCTCGGGGTGCTGAATTTATTCAGCTGAGATGGCATGCATGCCTGACCCGCTGAACTTGAACCGGACAATACCGGCGTAAGGAAGAGAACTGTAAGTAAAATGGTGTACCATTCTCCTATTTATCTGCACTTCTCCTTCCTGAATATACATTTTAGGAAACAACATGAAATCAAAAATAATAGCTACTTCGATTCTTGCAGCTTCTGTAGGAATGACAGTGAATGCTTTGGCCGATGAGGTTGAACTTGACCCTATCGTTATAGGGGCGGATTTTCGAGACAAGAACCTTTCCCAGGTCAGCAACAGTGTCAGCGTCATAGGCGAAGAACAGCTTTATGATAAGAATACCGAAGCATTCATCAAAGTTCTGAGCTCCTCCCCGAACGTCAACTTCTCTGCCGGTGCATCCAAAGCAAAATATATCCAGATCAGGGGTATCGGGGAGCGGAGCCAGTTCGAAACACCGGTCAACCCTTCCGTCGGTGTCATCATAGACGGTATCGATCTTTCCCAAAGTCCGCTTGGTGCGGGAACGTTCGATGTCAAACAGATAGAGGTACTCAGAGGACCGCAGGGAACTACTTTCGGTGCCAATGGGATGGCGGGTATGGTCATTGTGGAAAGCAACGAACCTACAGCAGAAGCGAATAGTCATTTTGAAGCGACCGTCGGTAATTACAATACACTTGCATTCGGCGCAGCCGGCGGCGGCACGATCATTAAAGATACACTTCTTGGACGTATATCCGTGTACAAAAACAGAAGTGACGGATACATGAAGAACAGCTATCTTGGAAGGGACGATACCAACAATATCGATGAGCTGACCGTCAAAGGGGCGCTTAAGTGGTTGGTGACCGATACATTGACGGTCGACCTGAATGTCCTGCATATCGACGTGGACAACGGGTATGATGCGTTCACACTTGACAATTCATGGACAACAAAGTCGGATATGCCCGGCAAGGATACACAGCTTACCAATGCCTTTTCCCTTAAAGCGACCTATCAGTATGACGATATCATGCACCTGACAGCAGCAGTCAGCCACAGCAATACAGACTCGGAATACAGCTACGACGAAGACTGGTCCTATGTCGGTGAATTCGATGATTCATTATGGCCATACAGCTGGTTCGATCAGTATCTGCGCAATAAAAAACAGACCGATCTCGATATCCGTATGGTCTCGGACGAGGGCGGAAAGATATTTAACGAAACGACACAGTGGACCATGGGCCTTTACTACAAGGATTACAGCGAGGATCTGAACAGGAACCACTATATGGACGGGGTTTGGGAACCCTTCAGCCACAATTATGATACCACAAGCAAAGCGGTTTACGGCCAGATAGACAGTACACTGACAGAAAAACTTGTTTTCACTTTGGGAATGAGAGCTGAGAACTGGAAAGCGGATTACAGTGATTCGGATGCCTTCAGTGACAATACCGATGAGAACCTGTATGGAGGGAAAATAGGACTGACCTATAAAGCCCAAGCCAATGCACAATACTATGTGACTCTCTCAAAAGGCTATAAACCCGGAGGTTTCAATGCGGACAACACACTGCCTGTAGAGGACAGAACGTTCCAGACAGAAACACTCTGGAACCTGGATGCCGGTGTCAATTCAAATTATTTCGACAACACGCTGATAAACCGACTGAACTTCTTTTACGGGAAACGAAAAGACCAGCAGGTCAAGACTTATCTCGAAAATGACAGAAGCTTCTCGGACTATTTGAGCAATGCGGCAAAAGGGACCTACTACGGTCTTGAATCGGAACTGGACTACTATCCGAACGATACCCTGCATCTCTACAGCAAACTGGGGCTTCTGCATGCAGAATTTGATGAATATACACCTGAAATGACAGGGCGTGCCCCGGCACAGTCACCAAAATATCAATATAATGTGGGATTGGATTATGCCTTTATGGAAAATTGGAGGTTCAAAGCCAATGTAGAAGGAATGGGAAGCTACTATTTCTCCGATACACATGACCAGGAGTCTGATCCCTATGCATTATTCAACAGCAGCGTAGAGTATACAAACGGCAATTTCGGCGCGATACTTTGGGGCAGGAATCTTGCAGATAAAGAGTATAATGTACGTGGTTTCTATTTTGGCAACGATCCCTCAAAAGGATATGAGTCCGAACTCTATACGCAGAAGGGGACACCGAGAACGTTTGGTTTGACCCTTACCTACGACTACTAAAGGAGAAAATGAATGCAGTTAAGTTGGCAGAGTGTTCTCGATGCATTCGCAATGATGTCCGGATGGGAGGTCGCTGCTGTTGTGCTCGGGATCACGTACGTCATCCTTGCAGCCAAAGAGTCGCAGTGGGCCTGGCCTTTTGCCTTCTTCTCCACACTCATTTACACCATTCTCTTCTGGAACGGGGCACTTGTCTCCTCTTCCATCCTGAATTTCTACTATATGGCCATGGCGGTCTACGGTTTCATCCTCTGGAAAAAGGATGAGAAGGGTGAGACACTTGCGATCAGCCGCTGGCCGCTGCAGAAACATATTCTTTTCATCGCTTTGGGACTTGTGGGGGCCATGGCACTGGGGTGGATTTCCCAGACCTATGCCGGGGCGAAATTCGCCTACCACGATGCATTCGTGATGGTCTTTTCCGGTATCGCCACCTGGATGATGGCGAAAAAGGTACTGGAGAACTGGATCTACTGGATCTTCATCGACTCCGCGGCGATCGTCCTCTACTACCGTTCAGGGTACTTGGCTACCATCATCCTGTTCGTTCTGTATGTGATCCTTGCCTTCTACGGCTATGCAAGCTGGCAAAAGGCGTATGATGAAACGCTATCTAAGTAGACATCCGCTTTTTGAAGGGGAGACCATCGAGGGTCCGTATTTGTTGGAGGGACAGGGTTTTTCCAATGAGAACCATCGGTTCTCGGTCAATGGAAAGCACTATCTTCTCCGCAAGTTCATACTTGACGACCGTGACCGTGAACTGGAATTTGCTGTCCAGACCCTCGCTTATGAAAAAGGCATTGCGGCCAAACCGCTGGTACTTGAGAGTGATAGCGGACTGATGATATGCGAATTTTTACCGGGGGAACATAAGAAAAGTCTTGAACACGGTGATCTGAAGCATCTTGCCCGAATCATCAGGGAACTGCATACCATCCAGATCACATCCGAACCATTGCCGCTGCGTGACCTATTGGCATCGGAAAGCCGGGAAGTGACAGAAGCATTCGATCTGCTGTCTGCGTACCCCAGGGAGATCGTCCTGTGCCACAACGACCTCAATCCGAAAAATATTCTGTTCTCCGACGAAGAGGTAAAACTGATAGACTGGGAGTTCGCAGGCAATAATGACCGCTATTTCGATCTGGCGGCTGTCAGTGTGGAGTTTGCGCTTGGAAAAGAGAAGGAAGTATTTTTCCTGCAGCAGTATTTTAAAGAAGAGAAATGGGAACAGGAAAAACTGGATGCCTATAAAGTGATCTACAAAGCGTTATGTGCAGAGTGGTTTCAAAAAAATACATGATCCTCATCGCGTAGGGTGGATTTATCCACCTTTTAAGAGAACGGGTCTTCATAAAAAAATCAAATCTTCATTAGAACGGTGGATAAATCCATCCTACACAAGAGCATACAAGGTTACTCTACCGTCACCGACTTCGCCAGGTTCCTCGGCATATCCACATCATTCCCCAGACGAACGGAAATTTCCAGTGCGAGCAGCTGTGTGACCACCATCATTTCAAAGAATTCCAGCATCGGGTGTGTATCGTAATGTGTCTGTATGAAATCATCCGCCAGCTCGAAAGATTCCGGAGAGATGGCTAGGATGGTCGCATCTCTGGCTGAAAGCTCTTCGACGTTGGATTTGATCTTGTCGTAGTGCATGGTCTTTGGCATCAGCGCAACAGTGAAAAGGTCAGCATCGGCCAGGGCGATGGGGCCGTGCTTCATCTCCCCGGCAGGGTAGCCTTCTGCGTGCAGGTAGCTGATCTCCTTGAGTTTAAGCGCGCCTTCAAGTGCCAGCGGGAAGAAGATGTCCCGCCCGATGAAGAAGAAACCGTGCCCGTGAAGGTAGCGTTTGGAGAGGCGTGTCAGTTTGGCATGCAGGGCATCGGTGACGACCAGTGCCTTGGGGGTGTGGAGAATGGCATCGATCTCATTTTTCATCGTCTCTGCACTGATGCTGCCCTTCTCCTGCCCCATATAAAGAGCCAGTATCCAGAGCACCATCGTCTGTGTGGCGAAGGCTTTGGTGCTGGCGACCCCTTTTTCGATGCCTGCGCGTGTCAGGATGGCCGCATCACTCTCACGGACGATGGAGGAGTTGTCCACATTGCAGATGCTCAGGCTTTTGAGCCCGGCACGTTTTGCCATTTTCAGTGCTTCAAGGGTATCGGCGGTCTCTCCGCTTTGGGAGATGGTAATGAAAAGCGTATCGTCGCTCAAAAGAGGCTCTTTGTACCTGAACTCCGAAGCGATCTCCACATCGCAGCGTATCTTTGCCAGTCGTTCGAAAAGGTAGGCAGCGGTGAGTGCAGAGTGGTAGGAAGTACCGCAGGCACAGATCTTGATGGCATTGATACCTTTAAGCAGTGTCTCGTCGATCTCGTCGAGTGTGATGCTTTCGGCATGTACTCGCCCCATGATGGTCTCAGACATCACATAGCTCTGCTCGTAGATCTCCTTCTCCATGAAGAAGCGGTAGCCGTCCTTCTGTGCTGAGAGCTTGTCGGCGGTCAGCGGCTGTTTGGTGAAGGTTTTTGCACCTTCAGCGTTAAACAGGTGGACCTCTCCCTCTTTCACATAGCCGTATTCTCCGTCTTCAAGGTAGTATACTTCGCTGGCTTTCCCTATGATCGGCGTATCGGATGAGGCGAAGTACACTTCTTTTCCGTCAAAACCGATCAGCATGGGGGAGCCGTTCTTGGCAAAGAAGATGGTATCGGGCGCTGCTTCGGTGATGAGCAGGGTGGCATACGCCCCTTCGAGTTTTTCGATGGTCTTTTCAAAGGCATCGAATGGATCGTTGCTTTGGTTGTTGAACTTTTCAAAAAGGTGGACGATGGTCTCGGTGTCGGTCTGGCTTAGGAAGCTGACACCGTCCTTTTGGAGTTCTTCTTTGAGTTCCTGGTAATTCTCGATGATCCCGTTATGGACCACGTAGGAGTAGGCACCCAGGTGCGGGTGGGCATTGAGTTCGGTGGGTTTGCCGTGGGTCGCCCAGCGCGTATGCCCGATGGAGATGCCAAAACCTTCGCTGTGGTAGGACTTGGTCTTCTCCCTGAGGTTCTCCAGTTTCCCGATCGCTTTGAAGTTATTGAGCTTCTTCCCTTCGATGACCGCGATCCCTGCTGAGTCGTAGCCTCTGTACTCAAGCTCCTGCAATCCGTCCAGGAGTATTTCTTTTTTTTCTTTGGGTCCGATGTATCCGACAATTCCGCACATGTTATTCTTCCCTGCTCAGTTTTTCAATAATATTGTCCGTATTATGACAGAAATTCCCATTCTTTTCGATGAGAAAGAGGTCTCTGACCTTCTTTTTGAGCGTATGGATCTTGGCAGAGACGATGTCGATACCCATCTGGTCGAAAAGGTTGATCGTATATGCCAGAAGCCCTTTCTGGTTGTTGGTATGCAGTTTCATCATTGCGTAAGTCTTGGAGTGCTCGCAGTCGATCTCTATCTCGTTCTTCTTGATGATGGGCAGCGGCATCTTTGCCGTTTGTGATGCATCGAAGGAGCGATGCAGTATCTCTTCTATGAGCATGAGGTCATCTTCTTCTGCTTTAACAGAGAAATCGATCTTGAAATATTTTAGATCATCAAAAAGCTTACAGATATCCATATTGACCACGTCGTAAGCAGAGAGCTTGGAAAGAAAATATCCGAGGTTGAAAGAGTGTGCGCGTATCACTTCGATCACCAGATGGCTTTCATTGCTGAGGTAAAATTCATACGCTTCAGTATCGAATGCTTTTTTGGAGATGGCGATGATGCGTTTTGGATTATAGCGCAAGAAGAGCAGGTCCGAGGGGATTTGCAGGATTTTGCGCTGCTGGCTTCGTGTCAGTGATAGAAACTCCGGGTCCCGTTTGAGACTCTGTTCTTTTCTAAGTCTCTTAGCCGCTTCATCTATCATAATGGTATGGTCAAGTGCTTCGAGCGAGCGCTGATAGAGTATTTTGATCAGACGGGCATTGAACGAAGTATAGATACCTTTTCCTACCCCATTCATATCGGCATAGGTGAGTATATAGATCATATCAAGAAGTTTCTTCGTCTTGAAATGGGAGGCGAATGCGA
>JALSTF010000126.1 GCA_026983895.1 Sulfurovum sp. | reverse complement strand
CCAAAGTGGTATCCCTTTTTGATGAAGTCGCACTCAAAGACCCGAAGGCGCGCTACTCCTGGTATCCGCATCAGCTCTCGGGCGGACAGAAACAGCGGGTGATGATCGCAATGGCCCTGGCCTGTGAGCCGGACCTCCTCATTGCCGATGAACCGACCACCGCGTTGGATGTGACCGTTCAGGCACAGGTACTCTCCCTCCTTAAAGAGATACGGGAAAAACGAAAGCTTTCCATCCTTTTCATTACACATGATATGGGTGTGGTCGCCCAGATGGCGGACAGGATCGCGGTGATGAAGGAGGGTGAACTGCTTGAGACGGCACCCCGTGAGCGTTTTTTTGCCATGCCCAAACATCCCTATACGCAGCGATTGCTCAAAGATGCCCTGGCTATGCAGTCCAAAGAGAAGAGCGGGAGAGGGGAGCCCCTGTTGGAAGTACAGGGTCTTAAAGTCTTTTTTCCCGTCAAAAAAGGCCTTTTTCAGAGAACGGCAGGGTATGTCAAAGCGGTCGACGGTGTGAGTTTCAGTATTCCCAGAGGAAAAACACTGGCGCTTGTAGGAGAGTCCGGCAGCGGTAAAAGCACTATAGGCCAGGCCATTCTGCGTCTGCTCGACCCGACGGCCGGAGAGATCCGCTTCAGGGGTGTGGATATCGCTGCGTTGAAGGAAAGCTCCCTGAAGGTTTACCGCAGCAAGATACAGGTGGTCTTTCAGGATCCCTATTCGGCATTGAACCCGCGCATGACGATCGGGGAGATCATCCGTGAGGGTATGGTCTCTTTAAAAGTAGGGCCGCAGGAGAAGAAGGCACAGGAGAAACGCATCGTTGAACTGCTTGGGAAGGTGGGTCTTGAAGCCGAACATCGGATGCGCTATCCGCATGAGTTCTCGGGAGGCCAGCGTCAGCGTATCGGGATCGCCAGGGCCCTGGCGGTCGAACCGGAACTGATCATCTGCGATGAGCCTACTTCCGCACTCGATGTGACAGTACGGGCACAGGTGCTTGCACTCTTGAAGCATTTGCAGGAAGAGTTCGGGGTGTCCTATCTGTTCATCACGCATGACCTCTCCATTATCTCTGCCATTGCCGATGAGGTGGCGGTAATGAGAGAGGGCAAACTGGTAGAGCAGGGCCCTGTGGAGACTGTGATGCATGATCCGCAGCATCCCTATACCAAAGCACTGCTGCGGGCAGTACCCGCACCGCCACCCATAGTGAAAAATATCCTTTCAGAAAGAGAGTAAATGAAAAAAGAAACCATTATACTGTTCGACCTTGACGGCACATTGATCGATTCGACCGAAGCGATACTGGAGAGTTTTGAAGTTACATTCAAAACCTTTCATGAAGAAGTGCCCGATAATGAAGCGATCAAAGCGCAGATCGGCCACCCTTTGGACTGGATGTTCCTCAAACTCGGTGTGGAAGAGGAGGAGATATGGGACCATGTCGCTGCCTACAAGAAACATTACCGGAAGATAAGCAAAGCCAAGACCTTTCTGCTGCCTGATGCCCAAGAGGCGGTGGAGAGGGCAAGAGAGTTCGCCATTCTCGGCGTTGTGACGACCAAAACAGCCGAATATTCCATAGAGCTGTTGGAGCATATGGGGCTGATGGATGATTTCGAAGTATTGATAGGGCGTGAGAATGTGGAGCATCCCAAGCCGCATCCCGAACCTATTCAGAAGGCGTTGCTGAAACTGCCCAGGGTCAGTGGCGATGCCTGGATGATAGGCGACACCTGCATGGATATGATCTCCGCAAAGTCAGCGGATATTAAGGGAGTTGCTGTAAGCTGTGGATATGGCACTGTAGAACAGTTGTCGGAATGTAGCGGTAAAATCTGTGAAAACAGTCTTGATGCCGTTACCTATATAGCAAAGAAATAGCATGAAATTAAAAATATTATAATTTCAACATGCTTTAAGAGTGTGGACATTACAATACCTCATTATTGAAACTACTATCGAGGAGAAAATATGGTAGAAATTAGATGGCACTCACGTGCAGGGCAAGGTGCCGTAACCGGTGCAAAAGGTTTGGGATCTGTGGTAGCAACAACAGGAAAACAGGTGCAGGCATATGCACTTTATGGTTCTGCAAAGCGTGGAGCCGCGATGAATGCCTATAACAGGATCGATGATGAACCTATTACCAACCAGGAGACAAAAATGTTTCCTGATTTTGTATTTGTCATTGACCCGGCATTGGCATTTAGTGATGATATTACAAAAAATGACAAACCCGGAACACAATATATCATTACGACACATCTTTCAAAGGAAGATTTGATCTCCCAAATTCCTGCATTGCAGGATAAAGCGGACAGAGTCTATGTGGTTGACTGTATGCAGATCTCACTCGATACGATTGGCAGAGCGATGCCAAATACGCCGATTCTGGGTGCATTTATGAAAGTTTCCAAAATGTACACATTGGATTTCTTTTTGGATAATATGAAGAAAGTGCTTGCAAAGTTTCCGCAAAAGATCATTGATGCCAATATGGAAGCGATTACCAGAGCATATAACGAAGTGAAGTAGGAGAAGAGTATGAGTACAGGTGTATTGGGAACAGATAAAAGAGGGATCAGAGAATTAGGTGCTGAAGAAAAAGTAGGCTGGGATGAAGTTTCAGAAGGTGTTGTCCTTAATTCGTTTGAAGGTGTGGCAGAAGATATTGCCCATAAAAAAGCGGAAGAGAGAGATTATTCGGATTTCAATTCCTATACTGCAACGGTAGCTTCCTGGAGGATCATCAAGCCGGTTTACAACAGAGATATCTGTATTGACTGTCAGAACTGCTGGGTCTGGTGTCCGGATACGTCGATCATTTCAAGAGACAAGCAAATGCTCGGTATCGATTATGACCATTGTAAAGGATGCGGTGTATGTGTAGAAGTATGTCCTACCAATCCAAAATCCCTTCTTATGTATTCCGAAGCAGCAGACAATGAAGAAGCACTTGCCGGTTGGCCGCAAAAAGAGAAAAAAGAGAAGAACTAAAGGACTAATATGGCAAAAGAATTTGAATTAAATGAAGTAGAAGTATGGGATGGCAATTATGCCGCCTCCCAGGCATTGAGACAGGCGCAGATCGATGTAGTTGCTGCTTACCCGATCACCCCTTCGACACCTATTGTTGAAAATTACGGTGCATATATAGCCAATGGCTATGTGGATGGTGAATTTGTCATGGTGGAATCAGAACATGGTGCTATGAGTGGATGTGTCGGTGCATCAGCGGCAGGCGGCCGTGTCGCGACCGCTACTTCTTCCCAGGGATTTGCCCTGATGACGGAAGTACTGTATCAGGCATCGGGTATGAGACTGCCTATTGTATTGACTGTGGTCAACAGAGCATTGGCTTCTCCGCTGAACGTACGTGGTGACCATTCCGATATGTATCTTGGACGTGATTCCGGATGGATACAGATCGATGCATATGATGCACAGGAAGCATATGACCTGGCGCTGTGTGCTTTCAGGATAGGGGAACACCTGGATGTAAGACTTCCGGTCATGATGCATCAGGATGGTTTTACGACATCGCACAAAGCACAGAATGTCTATCCTCTGAAAGATGAGGTTGCCTATAAATTTGTCGGTGACTATGTGCCTGTGAACGATATGCTCGATTTTAGCAGACCGGTGACACATGGTGCGCAGACAGAAGAGGATTGGCATTACGAGCACAAAGCGAAGCAGCACAAAGCACTGATGGATTCACGCAGTGTGATCGATGAAGTGTTTGCCGACTTTAAAGCCTTGACCGGCAGAGAATATAAAAGAGTAGAGAGTTATATGATGGAAGATGCCGAAGTGGCATTGGTCCTTCTGGGTTCTTCTGTAGAGACTGCCGTATTGGCAGCAAAGCAGTTAAGAGAAGAAGAGGGGATCAAAGTCGGGATCGTTTCTCCAAGATGTTTCAGACCATTCCCTTATGACTTGATCAGAGAAACATTGGACACCTCTTCTCTCAAAGTTGTATCCTGCCTGGACAAATCTGCTCCAGGCGGTGCTATGGGTGCACTTTTCAATGAAGTATCCGCCGCAGCATACACTACGCAGGCAAGACCGATGATGACAAACTATATCTATGGTCTCGGTGGAAGGGATTTTGCCGTAGATGAAGCAAAAAGAATCATGAGAGAGCAAAAAGCGCATGCTGATGCTGGACATATTACGACACCGATCCAACAGTTCAGCGGGCTAAGAGGTCCAAAACTTGGATTTTTTGAAACAAGAAGGAGCTAAGAGATGGCAATTACATCAATCAAGAACTTAAAAGAGTTCTCAACAACAAACGACAGATTTGAAGGGTCTCACCTTCTATGCCCGGGATGTGCGCACTCAATGATCGTAAGAGAATTGATGAACAGTACGGATGACAACCTTGTGATCGCTTCAAATACCGGTTGTCTTGAAGTTTCAACAGCGGTTTATCCCTATACTTCATGGGATACTTCCTGGATACATATCGGTTTTGAAAATGCTGCAACCGCGGCAAGCTGTGCAGAAGCGATGCATAAAGCAAGAAAGAGAAAAGGGACGCTCAAAGACAATGATGCTCCAGTCAAGTTCGTAGCATTCGGCGGTGACGGTTCTACTTACGATATTGGTTTCCAGTGGCTTTCCGGGGCAATGGAAAGAGGACATGACTTCACTTACATCTGTCTGGATAACGAGAACTACGCCAATACCGGCGGACAGAGATCGTCTGCAACACCTGTAGGGGCGCATACAACAACTGCCCAGGCAGGCTCAGTTTCATACGGTAAGAAACAGAAGAAAAAAGATATGGTAGCGATCATGGCAGCTCACGGTGCACCGTATGTGGCACAATTGGCGCCGAACAAGTGGAAGTCCATGGCGAAAGGTTTCCAAAAAGCACTTGAGATTGAAGGACCGTGTTTCATTAATACTGTTTCTGCATGTACAACAGAGTGGAAATTCGACCCAAAAGATACGATCGGTATCACAGATCTTGCGACCGATACCTTAATGTTCCCTATCTATGAGATCATCAACGGGCATGAACTGAACATTCTCTACAGACCGAAAAATATTCTTAAAGTGGAAGATTATCTCGGTGCACAGGGACGTTACAGACACCTTTTCAAACCTGAGAACAAGCATGTCATCGAGCGTATTCAAAAAGATATTGATGAGAAGTGGGAATTCCTGCAAAGACGCGAAGAAGCACGTATATAAGTCCATCTTCGGCACATATTTTACTTTTGACTGCAGGAGAATTCCTGCAGTCACTTACTATCAGTAAGCTCCTTTGTCACTCCCCTTGCCAAAGCAAAATATGCACCAAATCTGAACGTATCTATCGTTCTGTTATTGTGCATTTTCATCAAAAAAACCGGAAAATTTCATTTCTATCCACTGCCCACTACCCACTGTCCGCTTTTTCCGTTATAATTCTAAAAATCATATAAGGAAAATATTATGCCACTATTAGACAGTTTTACAGTAGACCATACGAGGATGACCGCTCCCGCGGTACGTGTTGCAAAGAAAATGAAAACACCATGCGGAGATGACATCACCGTTTTTGACCTGCGTTTCTGCAAACCGAACCAGGAGAAACTTTCCGTTAAAGGTATCCATACACTTGAGCACCTCTTTGCCGGATTTATGCGAGACCACCTTAATTCAAAAAAAGTCGAGATCATCGATATCTCTCCTATGGGATGCCGGACCGGTTTCTATATGTCCCTGCTCGGCAAGCCAAAACCAAAACGTGTAGCCAAAGCCTGGGAAGCCTCTATGAAAGATGTGTTGAAAGTGAAATCTCAGAAAGATATCCCCGAACTCAACATCTACCAGTGCGGTACCTACAAAATGCATTCTCTCAAGCAGGCGAAAGAGATTGCACAGACTGTTTTGGACAGGGGGATCGGCATTATGGACAATAAAAAACTGAAACTCAGTAAGAAAATCCTCAAAGGCCTCTAATATGCTGATATGGATCCCTGTAGAGAGTGAGAACGGAAAAGTCTCCAGGATCGTTCCGCAGCTCGAAGCGAAGAAGTGGGCACTGGTAGATTTTGATGCCGGTGAGATGAAATCGCTGGCATTTTACAACAGTATAGAAGAACTGGGCGGAGAATGGGTGGACTTCATCATCCTTTCAAACAAGTTCGAGAACTATCTGGACTATATGAACGAAGGGATGATGGTTCTGGTACGCCGGGAAGAAGAGACGATCGAAGATATCATCGAAGCATTCAAGTTCAAGGAACTTGATGAAATTGGGCTATAGGATTTAGGGGTTGATGCACTATAACG
This sequence comes from Sulfurovum sp., assembly GCA_026983895.1. Lineage (GTDB taxonomy): Bacteria > Campylobacterota > Campylobacteria > Campylobacterales > Sulfurovaceae > Sulfurovum. The sequence continues at coordinate 6,626 of JALSTF010000126.1, read as the reverse complement.
AATCACTGCGTTCCCAAAAAGAGCTTGTCATGTGTGAAGATGGCACAAAAACACTTTTTTCAAAAGAGTTCGATGAACCGTACCACTCTACCAAAGACGGTGCACTGCATGAGTCTCTGGAAAAACATGTGAAGCCGGCCCTCTCACACTTTCAGGACAAAGAGACATTGCGCATTCTGGATATCTGTTTCGGTCTGGGGTACAATACTTTCGCGACACTTTATTATGTCAAGCAGCATCAGCTTCCGGTACATATACACATTGTTTCTCCGGAGTTTGATGAGGTACTGGTACGATCGCTTAAAGCATTTGATTACCCTAAAGAATTTGATATGCTCAGCCCTATCATCGAAGCGATCAGCAATGACTTCTACTATGAAGATGAACAGTTCAAAATAGAGGTACTGATCGGAGATGCCAGAGAGATACTCTCAAGCCAGTCTACCCACTGCCTACTACCCGCTGACCATACATTCGATATCGTCTATCAGGATGCATTCTCTCCTGCACACAATCCGCTGCTCTGGACACGGGAACACTTCAGAGATGTCCGTTCCATATGCAGTGAAGAAGCTTTTCTGACCACGTATTCGACAGCGGCAGCGGTACGGCTGGGCTTGTACGAGAACGGGTTTAATATCTATGTACAGCGGGCGGAAAAAATGCGTTATTCAACGGTAGCAAGCCTGAAGATGCTGGAGGGGATGGAGTATATCGATATGGAATTGAAAAAAGTGCGTAATCCTGCCGCCAGAAGTATGCGCGACAAGGCATTCAAAACAGTATGAAAAAAGTGTTATTATTTTTACCCCTGTTCTTTCTGGCCGGCTGTGACAGCGATCCTATGGTCACGATCTACCAGAGAGAGATCACACAAACACCCATTACCTGTATGAAACTCCATGTTTTTCCTCCGAATACAACCATCACCAAAACGTTGCAGGAACAATATCCTTTTCTAGACAGTTGCACCTTGACACTGGATGTCTCATGGAAAAGTGCTATCAAATGCAACAGCAGCTACAACGCTCCGCAGAAAGCCCTTTCCACTTTCCCCAACAGTTATTTGAATATGGAACTTCGCAAAGGCTTGACACTGCAATACAGCTATTATATCGACCTGACGGAAAAACCGGATGCCGCTGAGGTAAAAAAGGGATTTGAAAGGATCGAAAAAGATTTGAAGCTTGTCCGATAGAAGAGGGGCTCAGAAGCTCATCTGTATCGTGTCCACATCCTCCCAGCTCATTGATCTTTTTGCTTGACGATGCGAGAGGATATGGTCGATATAGCGTGCGAATACATCCGTTTCAATATTCACCTTGGTTCCCACAACATAATTTCGTATCAACGTATGCTCAAGGGTGTGCGGAATGATAGTGATGCGGAAGCTGTTGTCATAGACATCGTTCACCGTCAGCGAGATTCCGTCGATGGTGATGGAACCTTTGGGGATGATATGGGCAATATATTTGGGGTCTACTTTGATGAAATAGTCCGTACCGTTCTCTCCTCGGGTGATCTTCTCTACCGTCCCGACGCAGTCCACATGCCCCTGAACGATATGCCCCTCAAAACGGTCGTTCATCTGCATGGCCGGCTCAATGTGCACTTCCCCGGTGATCTTGCTCTCATCGATGATGGAACGTGTCTCATCTGCCAGCTCGAGGTCGAATCCGTCGGAGGTCACCCTAATGACCGTCAGACAGACACCATTGACCGCGATAGAGTCCCCGAGTTTGGCTTTGTGCTTTGAGCGTATGGAGAGAATGTTGTTTCTGTAGCTTTTAACCGTAGCGATTTCCCGGATAAGTCCTGTAAACATAGTACCTCAATTTATTTGGATATAATTCGCTAATTATAGCAAAAATATATTTTTGCATCGCGTAGGGTGGGTTTACCCACCTTCTTTAATGAATGTGGCGGATAAATCCACCCTACGATTACAAAAGAGTACAACAAGGTTTTTTTATGAAATATGATGTCATAGTGATCGGCGGCGGACATGCCGGTATTGAAGCTTCTCTGGCTTCGGCGCGCATGGGTGTGAAGACGCTGTTGATAACCATACTTGCCGAGCAAATAGGTGCCTCCTCATGCAATCCCGCTATTGGCGGCCTTGCCAAAGGGCACCTTGTGCGTGAAGTGGATGCGCTGGGCGGAGAGATGGGACTGTGTACCGACAAGACAGGGATACAGTTCCGTACGCTCAATGCTTCAAAAGGGCCGGCAGTACGGGGAAGCAGGGCACAGATCGATATGGATCAGTACCGTATCTATATGCGCAATGTCGTCCTCAATACGGAAAATCTCGATGTCAAACAGGAGATCGCCGAGGGACTTATTGTTGAAGAGGGTGAGGTCAAGGGTGTGACAACACAGCTTGGGAACTGCTATGGAGCCTCCAAAGTGATCATTACGGCAGGTACGTTCCTCAATGGACTGATACATATCGGAGAGAAGCAGCAGACCGCAGGAAGGCAGGGTGAATTTGCATCTGTCGAACTGGCTGAATATTTGAAATCTCTCGGATTGAATATCGGACGTCTGAAAACAGGGACCTGTGCACGTATCGATGCCAAGTCGGTCGATACTTCCGTGATGGAGGTGCAGCCGGGGGATACACCGCCGCCGCCTTTCTCCTTCCGTACAGACAAAAGCACCTTTGATCCCAAGCAGCTCCCCTGCTACGTAACCTACACCAATGAAAGGACCCATGAGATCATTGAGAGCAACTTTTACAGGGCACCGCTCTTTACCGGTCAGATAGACGGCATGGGACCACGCTACTGTCCGAGTATCGAAGACAAGATCAACCGTTTTCGTGACAGGCCCAGGCATCAGATCTTTGTAGAGCCGCAGACGCTTGACGAAACGGAGTATTACATCAACGGGATGAGTACCTCTCTGCCTATAGATGTGCAGTTGGAAATGGTACGTTCGGTTGAGGGGATGGAACATGCCAAGATCGTCCGGTATGGCTATGCTATCGAGTATGACTATGTGGACCCTACGGAGCTGAAACATACTCTGGAGACCAAAAAGATCAAAGGGCTTTATACGGCAGGCCAGATCAACGGAACGACCGGATACGAGGAGGCTGCGGCACAGGGTTTGATGGCCGGTATCAATGCTGCTTTGAACATTCAGGGGAAAGAACCGCTGGTACTCAGACGGGACGAGGCTTATATCGGCGTCCTCATTGACGACCTGGTGACCAAAGGGACGAAAGAACCCTACCGTATGTTTACCAGCCGGGCAGAGTATCGGCTTCTGTTGAGAGAGGACAATGCCGATATGCGATTGACAAAGTACGGAAAAGCACTGGGGCTTCTGGATGATGCGTATATAGCCAAATTCGAAAAGAAAGAGGCGGATATCGAAGAGGCTTTGCATTACCTGAGAGAGAATCATGTCACCCCCACCAAGGAATTCCTGGCGAAACTGGAGCAGATCGGTGCGGTCAAGATCAATGACAGGACCTGTTGGATCGATGTGATCGGGCGGGGGGATTTCGACCGGGAAAAACTGGTCTCTCTGCTTCCCGAATTTGACAAATATGATGATGACGTCATGGAACAGATACTGGTGGAAGCCAAATACAGCCGTTATATAGAGAAACAGCAGATACAGATCGATCAAATGAAAGATATGCTGAAGATCAAAATACCGGAAGGTTTCGCTTTTCATAAAGTGTCCGGCTTAAGCAATGAGATCGTGGAGAAGCTTGAAAAAGCCACTCCCCCGACACTCTTTGCCGCTTCGGAAATATCGGGGGTCACGCCGGCATCACTGGAGATACTGCATGTCTATATCAAGATGTCCCAAAAAGGGAAACTGAAAAATGATTGAGTTTTTAAAAAGGAAACCATAATGTTGTACTATTACGCACATACAGGCCACAAAATAGGACTGGATAGAGCCAAACGCGGTGCTGCCGTGATCAAAGCCTTAAAAGAAGCACATATCGAAGCACAACTCCTGGTCAATGATTTTCGTGCCGGAGTGGCGCTGAAAGAACATGGCATCAGTGAGTATGTGACCATAGAGACCATTCAGGATATCGATGCGATCGCCCAGACCGGTGACAGTGTGATCATCGATTCCGATGAAGACGATCACGGACGTCTGGTCAAGTATGTTTCCGATTTTAAACAGGTATGGCGTTTCGCGCATGACAGCCATGACCGCTCCGTGCATGGAGAGATCCTTTTCCGGCCTGATTGCGACAGCGACGAGTGTCTGGAAGCAGTGATCATTGATACATGGTATTTTGAAGAGGGTACAAAAGAAGACCGTTTGCTGTTTTTTCTTGGAGACAGTGATCATGATAAAACAGTTCTGGGCCATGAAGCCTTTTTTAACGCATTTGAGATGGAATTGCTTCTGGGCCACTACTTCTTTGTCAAATATGAAGAGGATCTGGCCAAAGTATTCACGCAATTGCATGAACCAGAAGAGTACATAGAACTGATCAGAAGCAGCAGTACGGTCATCACAGCATCTTCACAGACAGCACTTGAAGCAAAAGCTTCCGGTGCAAAAGCAGTCTATTTGGATATTGGAAAAGCATCACTCTATCCTCCGGCTCTTTTGCAGCAATATGGTGTTGATGTTGTACAGGGATTTGATGTTGAGGCTGTAAAAAATGTGTTGACAAGTGCTGCCCCCAAAGCGGACAAACAGATCAAAAAACTAAATATCAATAAAATTGCAGAGATGTACAAAGAAAATTGACACATCAAAAGAATATAACAATATTATTATAATCTCTTATAAAAATAAGAAGACTTACTAATCCGATTGATACAAATCAATCCTATTTAAGCACAAATCCTCTATAATTGATAGCTTAAAATTTATAGAAGGAAGGTATTAGTATGGCTAACAATACTAAAGGTCGTAGGGACTTTATGGGTATGGCATTGGGTGGTTTTACTGCTCTTGGCGGTATTGGCGCACTTTACGCCATGAAGCGTACATGGGATCCCCTGCCGAGTGTCAAAGCGGCTGGTTTCACTACAATCGATCTGAAAGATGCACCGGAAAATGTGCTTGTAACGGAAAAATGGAGAGGTAAACCTATTTTTGTGCTCAAGCAGTCCAAAGAGATGGTTGAAAAAGCCAAAAAGAGAAAAGACAGCACTGCTCCCAGCTTTACAGATCTTGACAGACTTATCAAAATTGGTGATGATTATTATATGGTTGCGGTAGGTCTATGTACGCATCTTGGCTGTATCCCGGGATATCGTCCGGAAACGCAGGATTTCCTTTGTGCCTGCCATGGCGGCATGTATAATGGAACAGCGGATGTTACGAAAGCACCACCACCGCGTGGACTGGATATTCCTCCATTCAGAATTGACGGGACCAAGCTTGTCCTCGGTGAGACTGGACCTGAATATAAAAAGATGCTTGAAGACGGCATCACTTTACCGGTATAAGGAGGGGTAAATGGCACATTTTGACGAAAATGCAAAACCGTTCAGTCATAAATGGATGAACGAAAGACTGGCTGTCGATACGCTCAAGCGTGTATTATCAACTGAATATTGGATCCCTAAAAATATCAATTTCCTTTGGGCAATGGGTATGGTTTTGGCAGCAACATTCGGTGTTCTCCTCATTAGCGGGATCTTCCTTTTGATGTATTATCAGCCAAACACACAATTGGCGTTTGATTCTGTAAACTATACGATCATGAGTGAGGTCGGTTACGGATGGATGTGGAGACATATTCACGGTGTAGGTGCATCGGTCGTATTCCTGATCATTTATATCCATATGTTCACAGGGATCTACTACGGCTCATACAAGCGAGGCAGAGAGCTTATTTGGCTTTCAGGTATGCTTTTGTTCGTTCTTTTTTCAGCAGAAGCGTTCTCCGGATATATGCTCCCATGGGGACAAATGTCTTACTGGGCAGGTATGGTTATTACCAATCTCTTTTCCGGCGGTTCTTTGCATGCGGACGGACTTGTGGAGTGGATCAGAGGGGATTATGTCCCGGGTCAGGCATTCCTGAACAGATTCTTTATGCTGCATGTACTTTTGGTTCCTTTGGCGATCATCGGCGTTATCGTACTTCACTTTGGTACATTGAGACTGCCTCACGTCAATAACCAGGATGGTGAAGAGTTTGATTTTGAAGAAGCGGCTGAGCAGTACAAAGCAGGGAATGTAAAAGAGTCCAAAGTGATCCCTTTCAACCCTGTCTTCCTGAGCAAGGATGTTCTTGTCATGGGTGTTTACTTCCTCTTCTTCTTCTATTTGGTATTTTACCATTTCGAATTTGCGATGGATCCGGTGAACTTTGATCCTGCAAACGGACTGAAGACACCGACACACATTTATCCTGAGTGGTACTTCCTGTGGTCTTATGAGATCCTCAGACCGTTCTCGACAAACATTGGACTGATCGCATTTGCCTTTGCACAGGTCATCTTCTTCCTGCTTCCGTTCCTGGACAGAAGTCCGAATGTGGCACCGGCCAGCAGAAGAGGGTTGTTCAAGTACTGGTTCTGGGCAATGCTTGTGGATATGATCGTGTTGACATTCATGGGTAAACTGCCTCCACAAGGTATCTGGAGTACGGTCGGTTTGGTTGCTGCGCTTACTTTCTTTGT
>JALSTF010000125.1 GCA_026983895.1 Sulfurovum sp. | reverse complement strand
AGAGAAAACACCCCGGTCTATCATCGCCTCTATATAGGTCATCGCTACCATCAGGAAGAAAAAGATCCCTGCGATCTCATAGATCAGTTCTTCAACTTCTTTTTCCAGTCTGTGACCGTCCAGTCCGTTCATGGCGAAATAGACACCGATGAGCATAAAGATACCCGTACCGGCAAAAAGTGCCGGTTTGGCTTTATTGATATGGTATTTATCCTCTGCTGCGATGAAATAATACCCTACGACGAAAATAATGAGCGAGATGATCCCCACCCATGTTCCCGTCAGATCCAAATTTTGTGCTACGTGCTGTGCAGCTGTTTCCATCTTTTCTCCTCTATAATGTTCAAAGATCCTGTACAAGTATTATGATTCCATATAGTGCGATCCCAGGGACTCGGTACGTGCCAATGCCGCTTCCACGATCGCAGAAGCCGTATTGAGACGCAGCTGAAGCAGCCGTCCGATCTCATGGTTCTTCATATCATAGATCAGATTCTTCGCTTCGTGCAGACCCCGGGTCGTCCTGATGATCCCTATATCCTCCCACATCACCTGACGCAGTTCCTGTTTATAGGATTTATCGTTTTCTTTGTGCAGAATATTACCGTAATCTTTCTCAAACTCAGGTGTTTTGATCTCTTGATGCACTCTGCCCAAAAGGTGATCGACCGCACGCTTGGCAAAGACCACCCCTTCAAGCAGGGAATTCGATGCCAGGCGGTTCGCGCCATGTACTCCGGTGCAGGCAGCTTCACCGATGACATAAAGCCCTTCCATGCCCGGTATACAGCCGTTCACATCACATTTTATCCCCCCGTTGGCATAATGGAATGCCGGCGAAACCGGTACTTTATCCTTGGGGAAATGGTACCCCAGTGCGGCAAAAGTATGGGTAATGTTCGGGAAACGGTGCTCGAACCATTTCTCTTCGAACATGGAAAAGTCCAAATACGTCTGCTTTCCGGTCTTGCGTTTATGCTTGAAAATGCCCCGGGATACGATATCGCGGCTAGCAAGTTCCCCCCGCTCGTCATACTCGAACAGGAAGCGGGTACCATCCTCATCTACCACATGTGCCCCTTCCCCCCGGAGTGCTTCGGTCAAGAGCAGTTTTCTGGCAAAAGGGGTATCGACAAAGACCGTCGGGTGGAACTGCATGAATTCCATATCGGCAAGTGCTATACCTTTTTCGACACAGATGCCGTGAATATCGGCAGAGACCGTTCGGGAGTTGGTGTTATAGGCATAAAGAGACCCTACGCCCCCCGAAGCGATGATCACATCATCCGCATAGATGGTCGTCGGTTCATAGTTGACCGTTGCTTTGACACCGTAACACCTGCCATTCTCTATCAACAGATCATAAACCAGCGTATTTTTCTGCAGCTGGTGTCTGTTCTGCACCATCATGAAATAGTGCATATAGCGTCCGGTGGCATCTCCTCCGGCATGGACGATACGTGCGACAGAATGGGCCGCTTCTTTCGTATAGAGGATATGTCCTTCCTCATCCTTGTCGAACTCCATACCTTTTGCAATGATATCCGCTGTTGTTTCGAGTGATGTACGGGAAAGTATCTCCACGGCTTTCTCATCATTGTGAAATGCACCTGCCGCCATGGTATCTGCCACATGCACGGGAATATCAGCTTCATTCAGCGCCGTGACCATACCGCCCTGTGCGTAGAAGGTGTTGCACTCCCAGGGAATATCTTTGCAGACGACCAGGACCTTTTTACTTTTTGGAAGCTGCATCGCGGCATAAAGTCCCGCGATACCCGCTCCAATGATCAATACATCATATTTCTGCACGTTTTTCCTTTTATCCCGGATTATTTTTCCTGCTGTTGCGACATGTTCATGTCGGCAACATAGACCGGATCGGTCTTGTATCCGCAGCCTGTCAATACAATACAGCAAAGTGATGCTATAATCACTGCATGAAAAAAGCGTCTTTGATTCTCTCTCATCTTGGCAACCTACCTCAGTTCAAATCTTTGAAACAGCATGCCTGTTACAAAAAATATATCTCGCTGCTGGGGGCCAAATGGCAAAAAGCTATTGCTTTCGTTTACATACAGAACGATACACTTTTCGTCGCCGTGACACATCCTGGCTTCAAAATGGAACTCAATTATAATAAAGATATATTAAAGGGCGTATTAACGCAGCTCTCCTCCTACGATAAATCATGCGAAATGCTCCAGGCGGAAAAGGTCGTGATCTTTCACAGCAAATACCGCTCAATAGTTCAAAAAGAAACCCATGCTTCTACTGTTCCCTACTATAATGAACTTGCCTCTATCCACTTCAATATAGCCTGCAAGGACAAGGAACTCAAGGAGAAATTCAAAGCGCTCAAGGCACTGATCGAAAAACAGATCAGCAGCGAAAACGGATGAAAAATACCATTCAATCCCTTCCCTCTTCCCCCGGGGTCTATCAGTATTTTGACAAGAATGGAAAACTGCTTTATGTAGGAAAAGCCAAGAACCTGAAAAACCGTGTCAAAAGCTACTGGCGTTTTACACCTGTACTCTCCGCCAATCCGGCACAAAGCTCACGCATCGTCAAAATGCTGCATGAAGCGGCAAGACTCGAATATATAGTGGTTGAGAGCGAAGAAGATGCCCTCATTTTGGAAAATTCCCTGATCAAACAGCTGAAACCCAAATACAATATCCTGCTGCGCGATGACAAGACATATCCCTATATCTATATCGATGAATCACAGCCTTTCCCCCGCTTCGAGATCACCAGGAAGGTGGTCAAGGGAAAAGAGGTGACCTATTACGGCCCTTTCCCTGCAGGGGGCAAAGCCCTGCTCGATGCACTCTATGAAGTCTATCCGCTTGTACAGAAGAAATCCTGCCTGCGCGAAAGAAAAGCGTGTCTTTTTTATCAAATAAAAAAGTGTCTTGCCCCCTGTGAGGGTAAAATATCGGAACATGACTATGCAGCCATTGTAGAAAAAGCGAAACAGGCTATCACCAAACGCAGAATACTCACCGATAGCCTGCAGACGAAAATGGAGAAACTCGCCATACAGGAGCGTTTTGAAGAGGCGGCATCGCTGCGCGACAGTATTCAGGCGATCCATGCACTCAATATCACTTCCAATATCGATCTTGCAGAGCATCTGGACCTTGATATCTTTGCCATTCTCAATGGTGATGAAAGGGGTGTGGTCGTCAAACTCTTCATGCGTGACGGAAAGATCATCTCTTCCGCCTATAATTATTTCAGGCACACACATATTTTTGACCGCAATGAAGCCTATAGACAGGCATTGCTTGAATTTTATACTGCAGACATTCCCAATATCAGCAAAGAAATACTTGTCGCCCACCGCTTTGAAGATGCCTCCAAGGTCGCACAGAGCCTCAGCAGCCGTTTTGGGAAGAAGATTCGTATAGAGATCCCCCAGAGAGGCCCCAAAGCAAAACTTGTTAAACTGGCTCTGCAGAATGCGAAGGAGCTGCTTCGTACCAAAAAGAGCGATACGGTCATGGAACAGAAGATCGCTGACCTGCTGGACCTCTCGGCCATCCCCTACCGGATAGAAACGTTTGACAACTCCCACATGATGGGAGCCGCTACGGTCGGAGGCATGGTCGTCTGGGATGAAGGGACATGGGACAAAAGTGCCTACCGGCGTTACGAACTGCATGCACGCGACGAATACGGACAGATGAGAGAGATGCTCTCGCGCCGTATAGAACATTTTAAAACAGAACCTGCTCCGGATCTCTGGATACTTGACGGAGGAAAAGCCAATCTTGACCTGGCATATACTTTACTTAAAGAAGCACGGATCAACCTCAATGTCATCGCTATTGCCAAAGAAAAGCTCGATGCCAAAGCACATCGTGCCAAAGGTGCGGCAAAAGACATTCTTCATACCGTATCCGGCGGTATACTTGAACTCAATCCGGGTGATCCGCGGCTCCACTGGATACAGCGACAGAGGGATGAAGTGCACCGTTATGCCATTGCATACCATCAGAACAAAAAACGCAAAGAGGATACACAGATCTCCCTGCTTAACAAAAAAGGGATCGGCAAAGCCACCGTCAAAAAACTCATAGATTACTTCGGTACTTTTGAGGCTATCGCCTCTGCGAGTACTGAGGAGATCAGCAAAGTTACAAATAAAAAAATTTCCAATATTATTAAAAATAATAATGGAAAATCGCAGGAGATTTGATATTTTTTACTAAAAAGCCATTCTTTTCATGGCATTTTTAGATTAATTGTACTAAAGTCTTATTATGGATTTTAGTCATCTTGCAAAAGAGACACGAATAAGGGAGGAAGATTCATGACGCGGCCTGATCCGATCGACAAAGAGTATCAGTTTGAAAAGGGGTTGATCGTAAGTTCTACAGATCTTAAAGGTATCATTACATATGCAAACCGTACTTTCTGCAATATCGCCGGTTATACCAAACAGGAACTTACCGGGAAAAACCATAATATCGTACGTCACCCCGACATGCCGAAAGCCGCTTTTAAAGAGTTGTGGGATACGATCAAAGCGGGCAAGGAATGGACGGGGATTGTCAAAAACCTCAGGAAAGACGGGCTTTATTACTGGGTCTATTCCCATATCACGCCGATTATGGACAGTGAGGGCAAGATCACTGGATATACGGCTGCCAGAAGGCCTGCCACACAGAGTGAAACAGAAGAGGTTATTCCTGTCTATAAAGCACTGGTAGAAGAAGAAAACAAGTAAACAAGGAGCTGTTCTAAACATGTATTACATCACAAACCAAAACGATCAAATCATCGCTGCAAGTGCCGACCTTCTGAAGCTAATGCAGGCAGAAAGTATCGATGCACTTTACAAACAGATTGCACTGAATGCTGTCGAATTCACTGACAAGGGTAATGGCATCACCATCAAGACACCGCTTGATGAAATGCACTATCCTGCAGAAAAAGAAGCACTCTCAAGTATCCTGGGGAATATGACACTTGTACGTCTGCTCACGGAAACGTCTGCCCAAAGTACGGAGGAAGTCTCTGCACCCTCTGCGCAGGAAGAAGAAAAAGACACCTTCTCCCTGCTTGAGGACGATGATGTACTTTTCGGCATTAAAGAGGAGCCTGAAGAAAAAGAGGAAGAAGACATCCGTTTTGCTCTTGAACCGGAAGAACAAGAAGAAGATCTTTCTTTCTTGAAGCCGGAAGAAGAAACAGCCATTGCAAAAGAAGAAAAAGAAGATGACATTTTTGACCTTATTCTTCCAAGCCATGCGGAAGAGAGCCTGGGTGATATCGGAGAGGAAAAGGCTTCAGCCAAATCCGCTGCCCCTGTCTATATAGATGTCGAGCAGATCTCTCAAAGTATCGGTATCTCTCCGGAAGACTACAATACTTTCCTGACAGAATATGTCGATACGGCACTCTCTCTTGAAGACGATCTCAAAAGCAAAGATGCAGGCAAGCGGACCGCAGCGACACATACCCTTTTTCACCTTTCCAATGTCCTGCGCATCCCGGTGATCACCGATATTATCGAACAGCTCAAATATACAGAAGAGGAAGATATCGAAAGTTCCATACAGAGCTTTTACGATACCCTGAGCCGGCTGACCACGTCCAAACTGGAAAGTACCGGAGAGGAACATGAAACTCCGGAAGAGGAACAAAAATCAGAGGGAAAAGAGGGAGAACAAGCCGAAGGATTCGGTACGATCGACCTTTCTGATGTCAAGCCGATCCATTTCGACTTCCAGGTAGAGGAAGCGGCCAATGAACTCAGCCTTCCAGCAGAACTGATAGAGGAATTCATTCACGACTTCATCAAACAGGCACATGAAGAGACCGATAAAATGCTTGCAGCCTATGAAAAAGGCGATATGGACACCATCCAGAAAATTGGACACCTGCTCAAAGGGACAGCCAGCAACCTCCGCATCAATCCCCTTGCAGATACACTCTACGAGATACAATTCTGCGATGACAGCAGCAAACTTGAAAAACTGATCAAAGAGTATTGGGCACACTTCATCTCTTTTGAAAAACAATTCGAACTTACATCCCAGCAAAAAGGAAACTAGACCATGACTATACGTAACAGACTTAAACTGGTAGCGATGGTACCTATCATACTGCTTCTTCTGCTTTCAAGTTATTTCTTTATAACTTCCTATACCAATTACGAGAAAGCCAATGCCCTGAAAACAGCATTGACGAACAATGCGGTTCTGAGCAATGCACTTACCGCCATAGGTAAAGAACGCGGCCTGACCGCACTCTATATGGGTAGTGACAGAAAAGTCTTCTCCGAGCCGCTCGGCAAACAGAGGAAAAGTACAGATGCCGCTTTCGGGAAACTCAAGGGTTCCCTCCAGACACACGCTTCGACCTATCTTCCCTTCGTATTGAATGCCATAGGCGAAGGGCAGCTGCTGGATACGGCAAAATACCAAAAACTGCTGGGTAACCTTCCAAAGATCAAAACAATCAGAAAAGAGGCAGATACAGCGGGTACACCGTTCAAGAAAGTTTTCTTTGACGGCTATACACATACACTGGCCACACCTACCTTCAGCAACCTGCTTCAGATCAAGAAGTTTGCGCTCAACACAGAGATATCCTCGCTCATCACGACACTGACGCAGATCTATACGGTCAAGGAGAATGCAGGTCTTGAGAGAGGTTTTGTTTCCTACTATATGACCAAAAGAGCCTCGATGTCCTTTGAGGAGATCGCACAATGGGACAACTTCAAGACCAAAGCGAATATTTTCGATATCAACGAAGTCACGGATCCCCAGGTACGCCAAAGTATACAGGAAATCCTCAATGCACCCAAAGCCAAAGAGTCACTTCAGGAATTGGCAGAGATCTCTTCAGCGATCCAGACCGATGTCGATAACGGTGACTACCAGGATGAACCGATAGACTGGTTCACGCTTCAAACCAAAAAGATCTCTCTTTTTGCCAAAGCGGAACTGACGGTTTCCACCGCACTTTGGAATAAAAGTGAAGCTTTCCTTCAGGAACAGCTGATCCTGCTGGCCATTGCATCGGCCATCCTCATCCTTTCACTCATCCTTGCCTATCTCGGATATACGACCACGAAAGATATCACAAGAAACATCAAAGAACTTGAAGACGTGCTTAACAAAGCGGTTGACGAGATGAAAAGCAGTGACCATTATCTGGCTTCCGATACGGCCTATATCGAAAATATTGACCTCGATACCCACGAAGGGACCAGGGAGGCTTACCGCTTCCTTGAGACACTTGTCGACACAGCCAAAGAAGACAAACTGACAGCCCTTCAGGCCAATGAAGCCAAATCACTCTTCCTTGCCAATATGTCGCATGAAATACGTACACCGCTCAACGGTATTGTCGGATTTACGGAGATCCTCCGAAGTACGGACCTTGATGATGAACAGAGAGAATTCCTCTCCATTATCGACAAGAGTTCAGAGAACCTGTTGAGCATTATCAACAATATCCTTGACCTCTCCAAGATCGAAAGCAACAAGATCGAGATAGAAAGCATTGTCTTTGATTCGGCAGAAGAGTTTGAAAGTGCGGTGGAAACCTATGCCGTAGGTGCCGCAGAAAAGAACATCGACCTGAACTTCTATATGGATCCGGCGATAAGCCCGAAACTCAAAGGAGATCCGACCAAAATCAAAGAGATCCTGATCAACCTGCTTTCCAACGCGATCAAGTTCACTTCCTATGGCGGAGAGATCAATCTTGAGATCCAGAAGATAGAAAGTGAAGATGACAGAATGCCGAGGATCAAGTTCTCCGTACAGGACAACGGTATCGGTATGACCAAAGACCAGCAGGAGCGTATCTTCGATGCCTTCTCACAGGCAGATGTTTCCGTTACGAGAAAATACGGCGGTACAGGCCTTGGACTGACCATTTCCAGCGAATTCGTCGAACTGATGGGAGGAAAACTTGAACTTGAAAGTGCCAAGGACCAGGGAACGACGTTCTACTTTAGTATTCCTCTGGAAGAAGTCATCTCTACCGAAACGAATTATGCCCATGCCTTCACCGATATGGTCATCGGCAAATACCAGCAGGAGATCCCGACCAAACTGGACGGTTACCTCTCTTCCTACTTCGAATATTATGGCCCTCAGGTCAAACGCTTCGAAAGTATTGATGAGCTTCGTGACTTGAGCAAGATGAATGCCTGCAAGACATACTGGATCGATATTGACAAAGCGAAACAGAATATCATCGATGCCGTAGCCCATTTGGACAAATCCCAGGTGATCATCATTGCGAATGTCACAAGCCGAAGCAAGATCGATGCGATGGATATCGACCAGAGCAATGTTCTCTTCAAACCGGTCACACTGACAAAACTCAAAGAAGTACTCATTAAAAGTGCCGATACGGTACCGCAACTTATAGAAGAAGCGCTTCCGTCACATGCTACGATGTTCGATG
The DNA here is from genome assembly GCA_026983895.1 of Sulfurovum sp. Taxonomy (GTDB): domain Bacteria; phylum Campylobacterota; class Campylobacteria; order Campylobacterales; family Sulfurovaceae; genus Sulfurovum. Next base: position 4,522 of record JALSTF010000125.1, on the reverse strand, counting down.
CGAAAGTCCTGGTTACGGAAGACAACATTATTAACCAGAAACTGATCAAACGTGTACTTGAAGACCACGGTATTACCGTTGACCTTGCCAACAACGGACTTGAAGCCTTTGAAAAACGCCGAAACAATGCGTATGATCTTCTCTTTATGGATATTCAAATGCCGGTCATGGATGGTATCGAAGCGACACACGAGATCCTCGACTACGAGGAGGATGATGAAGTACCGCATGTTCCGATCGTTGCATTGACCGCCAATGCACTCAAAGGCGACAGAGAAAGATTCCTTGGCGAAGGGATGGATGAATATATCACCAAACCGATCGAAACCAGCGAACTCCTGTATATCCTAAACAAATTCCTTGCAGACAAAGCAAAAACGGTCACGGCTGAAGAGAAAAAAGATCAGCTTGAGGAAACAAGATCAGCTGCAGAAGTCGCAGCAAAGGAAATGGCAGCGCAAAAAGAAGAAGCAGAAAAAACAGCTTCAGACAGTGCAATGATCGATCTTGACGAAGTGATTGCCCTTGATGATGCCATTGCGCCGGATAAAGACGAAAGCAGCGCAGTGCATGGTGAAAAGAGTATTCTCATCGCTAAGAAATTCCTGCTTGAGAAAAGGGTCCTTTCCAAAGTTCTGGACAATCTCGGATATGACTATACTATCCTTGACGATCCGCAGACACTCAACAGTGAGATCGCTTCAGGGAAATATGATATTATCTTCACCGATGAGGATCTGCTCGATGGGAATATCAGCCGGAACCGTGATGATTTGGCTATAATTACGTCCGTAAATTCCAAAGAAGAGATCGAATCTCTGATCAAAAAACATAGAGGATAGGCAATATGGGATTAAAAGTACTGGTTGTTGACGACGACATGATCAACAGGATGTTGCTAAAAACACTTCTTAAGAAAAACCCGAAAGTCAGCGATATCATAGAAGCGGAAAATGGATCCGAAGCTTTGGACAAAATGAAAAAAGACCCAAGCATCGATCTTATTTTGCTGGATATCATGATGCCTATCGTTGACGGGATAGAGTTCCTCAAGATCTTCAGACTCGATATGGCCAATGCGCATATTCCCGTCATTGTACTCTCTACGGATGATACAAGGAAAACAGAGGTTTATGACAACGGTGCCAATGACTTTCTGAGAAAACCGGTCAAAGAGGAGATGCTCACTGCAAAGATCGAGCAGTGGTCCTGACCGCGCAGGGTGGATTTATCCACCTTGGCATAGTGAAGGGTAGTGGGGATAACCCTACCCTACAAAAGTGCTTCTTTCAGCACTTCTTCTACCTTTGAAACACCCATTATCTTGATATTGTTCTTCACTTCATTAGGAATCTCTTCCAAGTCTCGTTCATAATTCTTTTGAGGGATCAGCGCTTTGGTCACTCCTGCTTTGTATGCGGCAATAAGCTTCTCCTTCAAGCCTCCGATAGGGAGTACTTTCCCTGTCAGTGTCACTTCTCCCGTCATCGCCACCCTGTTATCCACTTTTCTTCCGCTCAAAATGGATGCAATGGCTGTTACCATAGTTATACCGGCACTTGGACCGTCTTTAGGTGTTGCCCCTTCCGGGACATGAATATGCAGATCATAACGCTTATAGACTTCGCTCGGGTCGACCGAAATGCGTTCTTCCCTCTCCTTGAGCGTATGGGGAATACATGAGGGGGTAATAGGGAGTTTCTTCTCATCAATAAGTATCTTCACAACGGAGTGTGCGATCCTTACGGATTCTTTCATCACGTCCCCCAGGCTTCCTGTAAGCTGCAGCAAACCTTTGCCCTTGATCTTGATCGCTTCGATGGTCAGTACATCACCGCCCACTGCCGTCCATGCAAGGCCGCTGACCACACCCACTTGCGGTTTTTTGTCGACCAGGGAGATCTCAAAGACCTTCTTGTCGGTAAAGTGTTCCAGATTCTTTTTGGTCACTGCGATATGGTCTTTTTTGGGATCCTCAAGCAGCATGCGTGCCGACTTCCTCATCAGTCCGGCAATACGCCGGCGCAGGTTCCTCACCCCTGCTTCCCGGGTATATTCATCGATTAGTATTTTCAACGCTTTGTCCGAGATCGAGAATTCCCTGCGTTTGAGTGCATGTTTTTTCAATTCCTGCGGGATGAGATAACGCCTGGCGATCTCGAACTTTTCTTTAGGGGTATAGGAATTGAGTCCTATGAACTCCATACGGTCTCTGAGCGGTGCAGGAATACGCCCTACGTCATTGGCTGTAGCGATGAAGATCGCTTTGCTCAGGTCAATGTTGAAATTCAGGTAATAATCCCTGTATTTGCTGTTCTGTTCAGGGTCGAGTATCTCCAGAAGCGCCGCTGTCGGATCGCCTCTCATACTGCGCCCTACTTTGTCAATCTCGTCAAGGACAATGACGGGGTCCATACTTTTGGCCTCTATGAGCCCCTGCACCAGACGGCCCGGCATAGCACCTACATAAGTCCGTCTGTGTCCCCGAAGTTCGTTCACATCTTCCAGACCGCCAAGCGCGATGCGCACAAGCGGTCTACCCAATGCCGTGGCAATGGAGTTGGCCAGAGAGGTCTTGCCCACACCCGGAGGTCCTGCAAAGCAGAGGATCACCCCGCCCGCTTCTTTCTGTTTGATCCCCCGAAGCTCTGCCAGTTCACGTACCGAAAAGAACTCTACGATACGCTCTTTGGGTTTTTCCAGTGAATAATGGTCCTTGTCCAACTCTTCCGAAACATCTTTAACATCCAAATGCTTCTTCGTCATTTTCCCGAACGGCACTTCAAGTACCCATTCGAGATAACTCTGGAGTACATTCGCATCGGCAGAATCAGGATGCATACGTGCCAGACGGTCAAGCTGTTTGCTGATCTCCTTGAAAGCATCTTCTTCCAGATGCGGTTTCAGGGCTTCGAGCTTTTCTCTGAATGCAGCGATCTCCTCTTCCCGCTGCGTATCCATACCCAACTCCTGCTGTATCTCCTTAAGCTGTTCCTTGAGAAAATACTCTTTGTTGGTCTGCTCTATCTTTGTATGGACTTTTGTACGGATCTCACGCTGTACCTTGGCAGATTCTATCTCGGAAGTCACCACGTCAATGAGCCCAAGCAGCCGTTTTTCCACATCCGGTTCTATGTAGAGTGCATAGGCCACATCTTTGTCCAGTTTGAGCATAGAAGAGACAAGATCCGCAATACGGTTGGGCTCGTCATTCTCTTCGATGGTCCGCACCAGGTCGGCCGGGAAATGGCTGCTTAAAGAGGAGAGTATTTTGATCTTGTCGCGAAGCACCCCCATGAGGGCATCGACTTTGAGCTGATCGAACGCTTTGGGATGTACGATATCGATAAGCGCTCGGTTGAACTCTCCCTCTGCCGGTTCCAGTATCTGTCCGCGGGAGAGCCCCTGAAAGAGTATCTTCACTCTGCCGTCTGGTATATGTACTTTACGCATGATCGAACCGACCACACCGACTCTGTACATCGCATCAAAATCACGGCTTCCCTCTTTTCCGGGAATGGAAGAGGTGACGAAGAGCAGAGAGTTGTTCTCCATGGCATCCGTCGCGGCATCTATGTCTTTCTGATCGGTCAGAAAAATGGGGCTGATCATAAAGGGGTAAAGGAAAAGTTCATCCTCCACCACTATGGGCAATACTGCCGGAAAATCATCATAATCGCTGAGTTGCATGGTTGCTATCCTTATAAAATAATTGAAATTGATGGCGGTGGATAAATCCACCCTACGCGTTATTTAGATGAAATAATAGTAGGGTGCCTCGGCTGGGTATCAGTCGAAGATCTCCCCGATGATACCCACTTTGGGAGGGGTGATATCTGCCATTTCCACTACGGAATCTTTGTTCTTTTCCCTATAGATCTTCGCCGCTTCAGGCTTGCCTGTACGCTCATAAAGCGATGCAATGTTCTCATTAAGCAGGTACTGTGCCATGTGCAGCCTTACGAGAATGGTCTTCACCAACGGCGTATAGGTCGAACCCGGATAGCGCAGCAAATACGTTCCCGCACCGTTGATACTGTCCATAATGAGCTTTTGGTCTTTGTAGACATTTTTAATGCCCAAAAAAGCCGCTTTAAGCTTCAGGTATTCGATGTATTCACGGTTCTTTTCCCCGCCGAATCGCTTATTGTACTCGTCAAGGTAGTAGCCTGCAAGCAGATACTCTTCTTCATCCATGTGTGCCACGGCAAGCATCATCATCGCTGTCTGCAGCAGGGGTGAACGCATATGCTCGCTCTTGAGAGAGATATAGTAGGCATCGGCTTTGTCCATATTGCCCGAAGAGATACTGTTCCCTATCTGCTGGTACCAGTAAAGCGCGGGCTTGTTGAACTCCGCTATTTCATCATCATCTTTGCTGCACCCTGCGAACAGGAATACCGCCGCAAGTCCTATTAAAACCGTTTTTTTGAAATTCATGGTCACCTTCTCGTGCATTATATTGCTATTATCATAGCTTAAAGTGTGTAAAAGTCGTATTAATGGGCACTCCAAATGTTTC
>JALSTF010000124.1 GCA_026983895.1 Sulfurovum sp. | reverse complement strand
GGTCTGTATTCATGAGAAATACCTTTTAAATAATAAAATAGTATAGTTAATTTTTATGTAGAAAGTTCTGAAAGAAAAAGGAATGTTGGATGCTTTCCGGCGGAGCAACTCCCGCGGCTGCCATCCGGGCACAAGAGTGTACCGGCGCTACTGCTTGAGTGCCTCGAGCCTCGCAATGCGCTCTTCGGTACTTGGGTGGGTGGAGAAAAGCTGTTTGAGTGAGACATCCCTCCCCGTAAAAGGATTGATAATGAACATGTGTGCAGTCTGCGGGTCGGCTTCGGGCATGGAGATACCTCTGGCATAATTGTCCAGTTTGGCAAGCCCGCTTTGGAGCCATTCGGGATGCCCTGTCATGCGTGCAGAACCTTCATCAGCCATAAATTCACGGTTACGGCTGACGGTCATTTGAATAATACTGGCGACCAGAGGCATAATGATCATCAGGGCGATCATAACGATGGGATTGGGCCTGTCACGGTCACCGCCGCCGAAGAACATACCGAAGTTCGCCAGCATGGCGATGGCCCCGGCGATGGTCGCAGCCACGGTACCGATGAGCATGTCGTAATGTTTGACGTGGCTGAGTTCATGGCCTATGACTGCTTCCACCTCTTCGTCATCAAGCAGCTGCAGCAAGCCTTCGGTTACGGCGACGGCAGCATGTTCGTAGTCACGGCCCGTGGCAAAGGCATTGGGCTGCTGCTCAGGGATAATGTAGAGTGCCGGCATGGGCAGTCCTGCCCGCTTTGTGAGTTTCTCCACAATATGGTAAAGCCCGCTTGCATGGTCCCGGTCCACAGGATGAGCATTGTAATGTTTCAGCACGGCCTGGTCGCTGTAGTAGTAGGCATAGAAATTCATTCCCGCAGCAATGAGAAACGCGATGATCATTCCGCTCTGTCCGCCGATCATCCCTCCGAACCAGATGAAAAGCAGTACCAGCCCGGTCATCAGGGCATAGGTTTTGAATTGTTCCATTCTTTTGTTCCTTCACTTTATCCCAAACTATGCATGAGAATCGCCTAATTTGGGTTTCTTTGATATTTGATCATAATAAAATAGCGTAAATAGAAAGTAAATATCAATGTATTATGCCGGGTTCAATCGCGTAGGGTGGATTTATCCACCTTTGAGAGCTTGACATATTTATAGTATGTTTTGGCAGGTGGGAAATCCTACCCTGCGTGATTGTTCGATATAATAAAAATATGAAACGTATATTCCATATCTTTATTGTATTGACGATCACATTGGCAGCCGGTTACAAAGCGGATATATCACCTATTACGCCAAAGATAGAACAGCGCATGCTCAAAGGGAACTCCTGGCGAAGAGGATGCCCGGTAGGTTTGAAGGATCTGCGTTATCTTCGCATGATCTATGTGGATTTTAATGGCCACAGTGTGACCGGAGAAATGATCGTGCATAAAGCGGTCGCATCAGAGGTGACACAGATCTTCAAAGAATTGTATGCCATGGGTTATCCCATCCGGAAGATGAAGCTGGTCAGCGACTACAAAGGCTCCGACTGGCAGTCCATCGAAGCGGACAATACTTCGGCCTTCAACTGCCGGAAAGCCACAGGAAGTGCACACTGGTCCAAGCATTCCTTCGGCAGAGCGATCGACTTGAATTCCATTGAGAATCCGTATATCTCCCGTTCGGGACACATTGCGCACAGGGCATCCAAACAGTACCGGAAACGGGTACACAGGAATGATTCTGCTTCCGACAAAGCAGTACTGCTTAAACATGACAAAGCAGTACGGATATTCAAAAAATACGGTTGGAAATGGGGCGGTGACTGGTCAGGGGTGAAGGATTATCAGCATTTTTCAAAATAACATCATGCAGGAGAGATACAGATGAAAAAACGTACCAAAATTGTGGCGACCATCGGGCCGGCTTCAGACTCTTACGAGCAGATCAAAGCGCTGATCTATGCGGGGGTGAATCTCTTTCGTCTTAACTTCTCCCACGGCACACACGATTACCACAGCGAAGTGCTGGGACGCATCAGAAAAGCCATCGGGGAGACAGGGCTTATTACAGGGATCCTTCAGGATATCAGCGGACCGAAGATCAGGGTGGGAATGCTGGAGGAAGATTTTATCCTAAAGAGCGGCGATGTACTGGAATTCGTCAAAGAAGAGATCATCGGACATAAGATCGCCGAAGGGACATACAGGCTAAGTATCAGCGAACCGAGGATCCTTGATCAGCTGAAAGTGGGGGATCATATGTATCTTTATGACGGGATCATCCGTGCAGTGGTCAGAGAGAAAAAGGACGAATCTGTCAAAGTAGAGATAGAAAATGAAGGGATGCTTTCTTCCCGCAAGGGTGTCAATTTCCCCAATACCCGCCTGGGTATCGATGTTTTGACAGACAAGGACAGGAAAGATATGCTTTGGGGCATCGAGAACGGTGTGGATTTTATGGCGATCTCTTTCGTGCAAAATGCAAAAGATATGGTCAGAGCACGGGAGATCGTCGCTTCCAGCGGTGCTTCCGTACAGCTTTTGGCAAAGATAGAGAAGTTCGATGCCATCGAGAATATCGATGCTATTCTGGAAGCCAGTGACGGCATCATGGTGGCGCGGGGTGACCTGGGGATAGAGATACCCTATTATGATGTACCTTTGACACAGAAAAGGCTCATTAAAAAAGCGAATAACAGGAGTAAACCGGTCATCGTGGCGACCCAGATGCTGCTTTCCATGACCACCAAGGAGAGCGCATCACGTGCTGAGATCAGCGATGTGGCCAATGCGGTGCTTGACGGTGCGGATGCGGTGATGCTCTCCGAAGAGAGTGCTATTG
>JALSTF010000123.1 GCA_026983895.1 Sulfurovum sp. | reverse complement strand
TATACAGGTTCCCACACCTGAACTGGTCAGGATCTCCAACAGAAGCGAATGTTCCACACGTCCGTCGATGATATGTGCCTTCTTGACACCGCCCCGGAGCGCCTCGATACAGGCATCCACTTTGGGGACCATGCCTCCCTGTATCGTACCATCTTCTTTCAGCGCCTCGGTCTGTTCAATGCTCAGGTTGGTGATGAGCTCCATCTCTTTGTTCAATACACCCGGAGTGTCTGTAAGAAAGAGTACTTTGCGGGCTTCGAGTGCCACGGCAATACGGCTGGCCGCCAGATCGGCATTGATGTTGAAACCGGGATGGCCAATGACATTGCTGCCTGCGATGGGGGCAATGACCGGTACGGCACCATCTTCTATAATGTTCTCCACGATCTCTGTGTCGATATCCTCTATCAGCCCCGTATAGCCGAAATGCTCAAAATCCTTGGGCATCCCTTTGAGGAAACCTCCATCCTTGCCGGAAATTCCGATCGCTTTGGTGCCGTGATTGTCCAACAGAGAGACGATCTCTTTGTTGATCTCACCGGAGAGGACCATCTCCACAATACGCATGACCTCTTTGCTTGTTACCCGCTGCCCGTCCACGAACGTCGTATCCACACCAAGGTCAGCCAAAAGCTGGGTGATACTCTTGCCTCCGCCATGCACGATAATGGGTTTCATACCTACCAGATGCAGCAGAACGATATCCTGCGCGAACTGTTCTTTGAGTGCGCTGCTGGTCTGGGCAGCCCCGCCATATTTGATAACGATCTTTTCATTGGAAAATTTCTTGATGAACGGCAGGGCATCCAGAAGCGTTTTGACGACATCGATCTTATTTTTCATATTTAGAGTACCTTCACACTTTGCTTTTTATATATCGGTCTATTGTTTTAAAGACCTCTTCTTTTATATTTAATTTTAACTTAATTTGTGAGACAGGCAACTTAAAGTCACCCATTTTTACATGATCTTTCTCCGTCACAAGCAGACTTTTGGCCCCGCAGGCACCCATTTTTTTTTCCAGAAATGCTTCATCGAAATAGGCATGATCTTCCAGATACACTCTGGAGACCACCCCTTCAGGCAGATACTTTTCAAGGCGTTCAGGATTGGAAATAGCCGTAACAAGCAGCATTTTCTCCGTCAATCCTTCGTATGTCACTTCTCTTTCAAAATCTCTGCCCTCTTTAAGTATCAGGTCCGCATACTTCCTGCTCCACCCAAATTCCCTGAACGGACCGGCGGGAAAAGGAAAAGGATTGCGTATCGCTGCAGGTTCAAGCAGTATCTCGAACTTTTCGATCTCGACACGGTTGAACCCGTCGTCAAGGAGGATCAGTTTCGCACCTCGCTCCTTTGCCAGCCCTATCGCCCGATGCCGGTCTTCGGAAACGATGACCGAAGCTTGGGGAAGAGAGCGTGCCATCAGCATCGCTTCATCTCCGCTTTGTTCGACCGGTACCAGGATCTTCCCTGCCCGGCTCACTTCGACAAGCCCCTTGCTTTTCCTGCCATACCCGCGGGAAATGATGGCCACATTCTTGTAACGGGAAGCCAGCGCAATGGCAAAAGGGGTCTTCCCGCTCCCCCCGACGATCAGGTTCCCCACACTGACGATGGGAATACCGAAGTTTTGTTTCCTGCTTCCTGTCCTGCGAAAGAACATCACTGTGCCGTACAAAAGAGAGAACGGAGCCAAGAGCAGCATGACCGGGGCATGATACCACTTTGGATGAAAAAACATTTGCTCAAAAAAGTGCGTTATGTTCATTGGCACTGTTTCGCACCCAGTTTCAGGATCTCGCCACAGGTGAAACCTGCCTCTTTTCGCGCATCCACGTTGATATGCGGACGGTGTTTGGACAGAAGTCTGTAGCGTTCAAGGATCTCGAAATAGACATGCTCATCCAACCCCTCTCTGGCACAAAGATACTTGAACCACCTGTCCCCTTTGTGTACATGGTCTATCTCCTCTTCATAGATCACATTCAAGGCATCGATAAGCTTGGCTACCGTCGGATGCTTGCGCCTGTTCTCCAGCTTCTTGATGATCTGGGGATTGACATCCAGCCCGGATGCTTCATAATAGCGGGGGATGATCGCCATGCGGTCGAGCACTGAATCTGCCGTATGCTGTGCGGCATCGAAAAGTCCGCAGTGTACCGGAAAATCTCCATATGTGTATCCTGTTTCTTCCAAAAGCGCGGCAAGCATCCTGTAGTGGCGTATCTCGTCATGTGCCACTTCCAGCCAATCACTCTTGTAGGCCACAGGCATTTGGGGGAAACGATAGACCGCATCCAGTGCCAGATCGATGGCGGAGTACTCGATATGGGCAATGGCATGAATGAGTGTTGCCAATCCTTCAGGGGTATCGAAATCCTTGCGTGCAGGCAGTTCCCTGGGGTCTACGATACGGCATTTGGATGCATAGGAAGGTGCCTTAAAGACTTTGGGAGAAATATCGATATCACTTATGGCATTTTTGGTACAATATGCCAAACACTGCAGTGTCAATGCTTCTTTAAGATCGATCTCGTCACTGCCGATAGCCTGTTCCAAAAGTACATAGATATTCATAAGGAGATTATAACCGATGGAGATTAAAATACAACCCATGGGCGTCTACCAGACCAACTGCTACATCGTAACAGTGGATGGCAAAGATTTCATCATTGATCCGGGTGTCGATGCCACCGCGTGGGTCCTGAACAATGTCACCAACCCTGTTGCCATCCTCAACACCCACGGCCACTTCGACCATGTCTGGTCCAACGCGGAGGTCAAAGAGAAACTGCATATTCCCATCTACTGCCCCAAAGGGGATGCATTCATGCTGACCGACGACCCTCTGGGACAAGGCACACCCAAAAGTATCCCCGACTACGCAGTGGACGGAGATGAAGTCCTTGAGATCGCAGGGGTCCGAATACAGTACAGACATTTCCCCGGCCATACCCCGGGATGCTCTGTCATCGAAATAGGCGATGTCTGGTTCAGCGGTGATTTCCTCTTCCAGCAAAGCATCGGCCGGTGGGACTTCCCCGCCTCAAGCGGAGAGGATATGGTTAAAAGCCTGGAAAAAGCAATGAAAATAAAAGAAGACTACACCCTCTACCCCGGCCACGGGATGAGCACGACGCTCAAGTCAGAACAAAAAGTCATACCATATTGGATAGAACAAGTAAGGAGGACATTGAAATCGTGAACTGCTTCACGATTTGTCCGACGGAACCAAAGCGGTGGATAAATCCACCCTGCGTGTCTTTACAGGGGAAATCTAGTAGGAGAATTTATAGCCGCGTCTGCGTACTGTATGGATCACTTGAAAACCAAGAATACTCTTCAAACGCTTTCTGATCTGGTTGATCGCCACTTCCACGGTATTGTCTGAAACATACTCCGGCTCTTCCCAGAGTGCATTGATGATCTCATCTTTGGAGAAGACACGCTGCTTCCGAAGCGCAAGGTAGGCAAGAATGTCGAAAGTCTTTCCGTTGAGCGATACGATCTTCTCATCATACTCTATCTTCTTGTTGGCAATGTCGATGACCAGTTTTCCGATATCGACGGTCGTTCCGAACAAGTGTCTCATATTGGCAAGGACCCTCGCTGCGATAAGATCCGGATATTCGCAATGATTATAGATAACATCATCCACACCCAGCGAAAAGAAAGAGGCCTGCTGACGGTGATCATCCGTCAATATCATGATCTTTGTTTCACTTTTTTTCTTCTTGACTTCATTCACATAGCGTTCAAGGGAGAATTTGACTCCCTCGTCGACAATGATCACCAGTTCATAGTGCCTGAAGTCGGTAAAATTCGTCGCATCATACAGGTCTTTGGCATTATCTACGATACAGATAAAATATTTATCCAATTCTTTTTCGAGTTCTTTGACATACTCCTCGTCAAAACCTACAGTTAATATTCTCATTTTCGGTTACGGTCCAATCGTTATCAATTAGAAAAACCCATAAAACCTTAAATTTTATCGGCTTTTCTCTTTTTTTACGTATTTATAGCTAAAAGTACCTTATTTAAAAATAAAACGTGTTCTCTTTTAGGTTTTTTAGATATTTTAGTGCCTATGCCGATGATGATCCTACTTTCAGAGAAGTATTTTCAGGTCATTCAGGTCAAAAAGCATCAGAGACGCGTCTTTAAGCCCAAGCAGTTCATTGGAAAAACCGCTCTTGGAAAAGAGTACATACCTGTCTACAGGGATCCCAGATTTCTCTGCTTTGGCCTTGAGTTTGGTCAATTCATTCCTGCACACCTTACGCTCTTTGTATTTGCACTCTCCCAGTATCAGTTTCTTGTCCGAAGTGACAGCCAGAAGATCGAACTCGCTGTGCTGGTCCCAGTAGCTTCCGGTGCGAAGAAGCGGTGAACGGTTCCGGTAATACTCTTCGAGCATGTCATTGCACAGTTGTTCATAGATCAAAGAACGCAAACGTTCATAATGGTTCTCAAAATTTTCAAGAAAACGGGTTCCGTTCCCCTGCAGAAGCTCCTCTTTGTAAGAGGTGACAAAGCCAAACCAAAAACGCATAAAAGGGCTGCAAAAACGCAATTTGTCCTGGATGCGGTAAGAACGGAGCTCTTTTTTAACCTTTTGTTTCGGATGGACGCGCAGAGGCTGTTCCCGTGTCGGTTCGATATAAAGGATCCCCAAAGAGACCAGCTCCCGGATGATATCTTCTCCTGCCCCTTCACTCAAACGTGCTTTTCTCAATACAGAATAGAACTTTCCATCTCCTCTGGCTATGGCCGCAAGTACATGACGGTAAGGGGGTTCCAAAAGGTAAGAAGGTGAGACACATTTCTCAAAAGTGGCAAAATGGTCCACAAAATTGCTTTTGACCATAGAAAAAAGATCATCAAAGAAACCAAGATCGATACTTTCTCCCATCCCTCCAAGGATAGAAAAGTACTCAATGGATTGTTCAACTGTCAAATGCGGATTGCAGCGACAAAAGTTTTTAAACGCGTTTTTTATGGCTCTGCCTTGCTGAAAAATTATATATTTAGTAGTTTAACATAGATTTGATATAATGTGAACATCTGAAAATGATTATTTTTTAATCAGAATATCCCTGTCAAAAGTAGTTGAATGGAACATTTTTTCACCAAGTCAGAACAAATACAGCATATCATCAAAGGGTTCAACCTTACCAAAACCCTGTTTGTCTCTTCTATTATCATAGGAGAAGCCAACATCGGAAAAAAGAGCCTCGCCCGATACCTTTTTCCCCATGCACACATGATCTCAGGTGAGAACCAGAAGGAAGTCGAAGCTGCCCTTGAAGCGTATGATGAACTGATCATTACCGATTTTGAAAAACTGAACAATCAGGAAACACTCAATTTTGACAACAAACGCATCATTGCTACGGCAAACTTCATAGGCAACTACACGACCATTGACACTCTTTTTGCTTTCATCTATACCATGCCTTCACTCAAAGAACGTCCGGAAGATGCACGGTATATTAAAGAATCTTTTGCCAAAAAAGCCCGGCATGACCTGCTGCTGGAAGAAAAGGATCTTGATATTTCAGAGATCCCGATGGATCTGAGCAGCAACAGCAAAAGTCTGAAAAAGAGCATCTACACCCACCTTATGATCCATTCGATGGATAAACAAAATATTGAAGAGGCTGTCTACTATTATATATTGAAACACATTGGAGGGAAAAATGCCTACAAAGAACATCTTGAACTCTATGAGAAACCCCTGATCGAAGCCGGGCTGCAGAAGTACGGTTCACAGCTGCAGCTCTCACAGGTTTTGGGTATCAACAGAAACACACTCAGGAAAAAGATCCATGAACACGATATCGATTGATTTTCAGCCCTTTGTAGAATGGGACAACTCTCCTTTCATTCTCTTCAGCAACCGGGGAAAGATCCTCTACCTCAACAATGCCGCCGAGATCCTTTTCGGATATGTCTCCAAGCAGGAGCTTTACGACATCGCCCTGGCCTATGCTCCTCAGTCTTTCGGCTACAAAACCACGATGCTGACATTGAATTATGATGCTTTCAATTTCTATGCCATTACCGTAGGATACGAGAATGAAGAGCATCTCTCCGTTCGTTTCTACCATACACCGAGAGTCAAATCTTCCGTACCCTTGGAAACAGGCAAACTGATGACCACCGACATCAACATCCTTCTTGAAGCGAATATCGCTCTTTTCAAAACAAAGAACAACAACAAGCTCCAGCTTCTGACAGACCAGGATATCCCCTCTTTCAGGATAGACCAGAACAATTTTTCCAAACTTCTCAGGAAATCACTTGATGCCTTCCGGGCTTCCGACTCCATCAATGTCAACCTGAAGCTGCTTGTGGGAGAGCATGTCATCATTTCAGGAAAGAAGGAATCGATCGTACAGCTTTCCATTGAAGCCAACGGAAGATACAACGATACCGACACAGAGATAAGGAACCTTGCCGATCAGAGCCATATCTCCGTGCTCCTCAAGGAACATGCCATCAAACTTGAAATACCGCTCATTCAATAAATAAAATGATTAAAAATTAATCACTCCGGCGATCTGCAAGGCACTTCGTTCATGCTAAGATACTTGTGTTAATAAAACACATTTCAAAGGAAACAGCATGAAGTTAAAACTTTTCGCTTTACTGGCAGCACTGCTGCCTATCGCTGCATTTGCAGGAGATAAACTCGATTCGGGTGATACGGCGTGGATGATGATATCCACAGCACTCGTTCTACTCATGACCCCTGCGGGTCTCGCACTATTCTATGCAGGAATGTCCAGAACAAAGAATGCATTGAACACGTATGCTATGGTCATGGGTGCCTTCGTACTCGCATTCGTCGTATGGATCGTTGCAGGATATTCGCTTGCATTCGGTACTTCCGAAGCAGCGGGTATACAGAAATTCATCGGCGGATTCGGTAACATATTCCTCAACGGGATCAAATGGACCGACCTGAGCGGTACGTATCCGACATTCGTATTTGTAGCATTCCAGGGAACATTTGCCGCCATTACCGTAGCCATTGCTTCAGGTTCCGTGATCGGTCGTATGAAATTCTCTACCTGGATGGTCATCATTGCCCTTTGGGGACTTGTCGTCTATGCACCTATTACACACATGGTATGGGGTGGAGACGGTGCCCTTCTTTTCGATGCAGGTGCACTTGACTTCGCCGGTGGTACGGTCGTACATATGAACGGTGGTCTTGCAGGCCTCGTACTTGCAATCCTTGTCGGCAAAAGAGCCGGTTATCCAAAGATCGCCATGAAACCATTCAGCATTATCCTTACTGCTGCAGGTGCTGCTTTACTCTGGTTCGGCTGGTATGGATTCAACGCCGGTTCTGCATTCGGCGCAAATGCCATCGCCGGTGTTGCACTGCTCACAACAACCATTGCCACTGCAGCGGCAGGTTTGACATGGTTGATCGTCGAGTGGGTTGTCTATAAGAAACCGACACTGCTTGGTATCGCATCCGGTATCGTTGCAGGTCTTGTCGCTATTACTCCGGCGGCAGGTTTCGTTTCTGTGGGCGGTGCATTCATCGTCGGTATCGGTGGTGCGCTTATCGGATTCTTCGGTGTTGTCAAATTGAAAAAAATGTTCGGGTACGATGATTCTCTCGATGCTTTCGGTATCCACTTCCTTGCAGGTCTCTGGGGTGCATTGATGACAGGTGTACTGGCACTCAATGACAAAGAACTTCTTTGGGACGGACCGCTTAAAGAGAGCGGTGACAGAATGGGCCAATTTATGGTACAGGTAGAATCAGTAGTGGTCGTCGGTCTCTGGACACTGATCGGTACAGTAGTCGTTTACTATGTTGCTTCTGCATTGACAGGCGGTGCGAGAGTAGATGCCGAGACAGAAGAGATGGGTCTTGACGAATCTATCCACGGTGAAAGAGGAATGAATCCATAAGTCATGGGCAGTGCACTCTGGACACACCTGTTCAGAGT
Organism: Sulfurovum sp.; assembly: GCA_026983895.1. Lineage (GTDB taxonomy): Bacteria > Campylobacterota > Campylobacteria > Campylobacterales > Sulfurovaceae > Sulfurovum. The sequence continues at coordinate 5,064 of JALSTF010000123.1, read as the reverse complement.
ACATTGATATACTCAAAATTCATACTTGAAAACACAATATATTAAGGAAGAAACATGAAAAAAATCGAAGCGATCATCAAACCATTCAAATTGGAAGATGTCAAAGAGGCGCTCGTTGAAGCCGGGATCGAAGGTATGACCGTCTCCGAAGTCAAAGGTTACGGAAGACAGCAGGGACACTCTGAACTTTACAGGGGTGCAGAATACGTCGTAGAGTTCATCCCCAAGATCAAGATCGAGATCGTTGTCAGCAGTCAGGAATATGCCGATATCGCCGTCAAAGCGATCAACGGCGCAGCCAAAACAGGAAAGATCGGTGACGGAAAGATCTTTGTCAGCCAGATCGATTCTGTCCTTCGTATCAGAACGGACGAAAAAGACGAAGAGGCACTCTGATCTCTTCAGTATGCAGGGAAACCTGCATACTTCCTTCTATTGATGGTAACATCATCAAAAAACTCCTTTCTTTTTTCTTTATCATTCGCTATAATCTATCGTATCAATAAAAACGAATTTAGCCAAAATGAGACGATTTTAATGCATAATTTTGGTTTAAACAAGTAACGTAAGGAATATTTCTATGAAAAAAATAGAAGCGATCATCAAACCGTTCAAACTCGACGATGTCAAAGAGGCATTGGTCGAAGCAGGCATAGAAGGAATGACCATTTCCGAGGTCAAAGGATATGGTAGACAGCAGGGACACTCAGAACTTTACAGAGGGGCAGAATATGTCGTTGAGTTCATCCCCAAAGTCAAGATAGAGATCGTGGTAAGCGGCCAGGAGTTCGCGGACAAAGCCATCGAAGCGATCATGCAGTCGGCCAAGACCGGAAAGATCGGTGACGGGAAGATCTTTGTCTCCGACATTTCCAGAACCATCCGTATCAGAACAGAAGAGGAAGACGAGGAAGCACTCTAAGTATGACCATCCTCGGTATAGGCAACGTGCTGCAAAAAGATGATGGGCTGGGTGTTTATGCTTCCATCTATATGAAAAGAAATTATGATTTTTCCAAAGCTGTCAACGTCATAAACGGCGGTGTGGAGGGGATCAATCTTTTTAATATTTTTGCACAGGAGAAAACGATCCTCATTCTCGACACCATCCACCTCGACGATACCCCAGGCAGCATCTACAATATCCCTTCCCATGAACTTTCAGGACATGGCCTCAACAGCGGGGGTGCCCATGAGATTGGTGTACTGCAGTGTATCGATATGTTGGAACTCCAGGGAAAACCGGTACCCGATACGACCATACTCGGCATGGTCCCCCAGCATGTCACTTTCGATATGGCGCTGAGCCCTGTTGTAGAAAAAGCATTCGATGGGTATATTGAAGTGCTGCTCAAACATCTTGAAAAACATGGCATCAGCACGATACCGAAGAGAAAACCGGTCTCACTTCAGGAGATCATCAATCGGGCAAAAGACCCCAGCGGAGCAATGGCAGGCGGCTAACCCGTAAGGATTCTCTCCCTGCGCTAACTTTTCACTATACTCGTTTCCCAACCGTCATATTCTGCACCGTACGACTCCAGAAGATCGATCAGCCAGAGCGTCAGTCCGTCAATGTCATGATAGAAAGGCTTATCGATACGATAGAAGGAGATCCCTTCATGCCCCTCTTCATGATGCAGTGAATCCTGTACTTTGAACCCCTCTTCTTCAAGTTTTTCTACAAGTGGTTCTTTTTGTGAAGAATCCTTGAAAAAGGCTTTGTGCTCTATGGCCCTGGGAAGATAGAGGTTGTCCTCCTTGGCCCTGAGCTGATCGCATACCTTATGGTTCTGTATGATCTGCCACTCTCTTGGTGTCGGATAAAGCAGTTTCTGGTAGTAGTTCCACTCGGCATCCTCCTGAAACCCGCTGCTGATCTCATAACTTGCGAACTCATCAAGCGCATACTCCAAAAAGTCCTGCCAGTTATAGGTGAACTGCAAATAATACAAAAAGGTCACATACCCGTCACTGATGATACGGCCGACATACTTCCCTATACGGAATTTGATCAGCGACGCTTCAAGTTTGTCCTCCAGATAGGCGATCTCAGGCTGCTCGTCCTCACTTAGAAGTCCTCTTTCGTTGGGCTCTTTGAGTTTCACTTTCACGAACGCGATCTGCGGATAGATATATTTGATCGCATCCACTTCCATGGATATCCCGGCATTGAACAGTATCGATGCCGGTTTCCCCTCCAAATTCTTCATATACAGTTCCCAGTATTCTTGCATCATATTCCTTTTTTATTCATTCTTGTTTATTATGGCCTTTCGGCAAGACCTTTGTCTTCATTCAGCCTTTTCCACATGTTGGGCATGGCCCACCCTACATCAACCTATCAACGCTTTTCGAAAGAAAAGCATACCTAAACTCCTCACTCTTCACTCCTCATTCCTCACTTGATGCGAAGCATTATCACTCCATTTCCAAACTCATCAGATACATATCCTCCCCATCAAGCACCTTGACACACAGACTCTCACAATGAGGACAGTAGTAACGCACCTCATCGACCTCGAAGATCTCACCGCACTCCCTGCATTCAAGTTTGAGCTTCTGTTCGTTGATGATGAACTCCGCATTGGCACACATAGTCCCTTCTTTGAAGGTGTCGAACGCCACCTGCAGCAGATGGATCTCTATGCCGCTCATCACACCGATCTTGCAGACCACCTTGGTCACCTTGGTCGCATCATTCTCCTGCGCCACCTCTTCACACTGGTTGAGCAGCGCCTGCACTACGCTGTATTCATGCATGTACTTCCTTTTTTACATATTTCAATCTCTCAGGCGTATCTCTCGGACAGACTTTGTAGACAAATTCCCTGCGAAGCTGATGAAAGGCACTCTCCCCCTCCCAGAATTCCGGGTGCATCACCTTGAGCTCCTCCTCTTTCAGCGCCTCGATCCTCTCTCTGTTCTTTTCCAGATATTCCTGTTTCTCCCAGAGGTAGTCGTCATCAAATCTGCTCTTTGCGAAAGTATGCAGATCTTCATAGTAGGTTGTATGAGGAAAGACTTCGTCTATCATGCCTATCTCTTTTGCTTTCTCTGCGCTCATGGGAAGGCAGTCATCCAAAAGCTTTCGGGCTGTCGCATCGCCTACCCGTTTTGGCAGGGTATAGGTATGGTATTCGCTGCCGCTGAGTCCCAAAGTCTTGTAGTGCGGGTTCAGCACCACACCCTCCTTACCCACTACATAGTCACAGGCAAGCCCCATAAAGACACCGCCTGCCCCTGCATTTCGGGCAAAAGAGGCCACAGTGACCACTTCATCGGCGTAGAGAATAGCAGAGACCAGATCGTTCATGGCATTGATGTTCGCCCAACCGTCTTCTCCCTGTTTGGCAGAATCTTCGAGTATATTCAAATGGATACCGTTGGAAAAGAAATCCATCCCTCCTACAAGAACCAGAACATCACACTCCTGCTTCAAATACTCCACGGCATATTTCAACCTGATACATTGAGCAGTACTCATGGCTCCATTATGAAAATTGAAACAGAGATAGGCCACATGGTCCCTTTTTTCGACACTCACTTCATAAAAGGTCTCGTAGGACTTGTTAAAAATAAGAGGCAGGCGTTCCTCTTTAATCCCCTGCAGCTTTTCTTTCAGTACATAGGTCGCAGGCAGTTTGAACTTCCCGGGTTCTTTCAGATGAGTGATCCATACGGCACCATCCACTGTTTTTAGACAAATAGCCCCATCTCTTTTGGCTAAAATTGTTTTAGGCGATGAGACTGGAGTCTCACGTCCCAACTTCTCTTCTCTCCACACACCATAGAGATAACACTCAACTCCCGATATATCATCCAGTACCCCAGGGAACGAGTCGGAAAGATATATTTTGTCAATGATCGTCTGGGTACTGTCCTTTTGCCAATCGATAGATCGCATTTCCTGCGTGAACCGTGTATGCACAGGATTCATGATCTGCGGCACTTTACTGTCACTCTCTATATTCTCAAATAAGATTTCCAGCGCTTCCAGTGATGCCTTGACCACCTCCTGCCTGTAGAGCGAAGCCTTGTAAGTCTCTCGGACCCTGAAGTCCACTTCAGCATAAATGTCCCCGCCGTCATATTCGCTATTGGCACGAAGCACCACGATCCCCCACTCTTTGGTGTGGCTCTGCAGTGCATATTCCAAAGCATTGGGGCCTCTGTCTCCTCTTGGTCCCGGGTGAAAGATATAGACAGGATAATTTGCGTAAATACTGGAAGGCAGATAGGTTTTGAGAAAGGGACAAAGTATCAGATCCGGTTCAAAGGCCTTTATCTCCTCCAACATTTGACTTTCACTTATCGCAAAACTGACAGATACATTATGCCCTCTGTCTTTCAATCTTGTATAAACAGCCTGGGTCAGACTGTTGAAAGCGGTAATAAGCAGAAGTATTTTCATCAAAAATGCTTAACAGATTCTCGGCAGCAGTTCACCCGTAGGCAGATCCAGAAACCGTTTCGTCCCCCAGGATGAGTTGAGTATCACCCTTCCTCTGTGCTGCTGTGATACAGAACCGATAAGCGTTGCTGTGTCATGTGTGTGCTGCAGAACTTCCAATGCCTTTTGCGCATCCGCTTCCTTGACCGCCAACACAAAGGTACCCTCATTGGCCAGATCGACTGCTTCGAAACCAAGCATCTCGCAGATTCCCTTCACCTGCTCCTGCACGGGGATCTTCTCCTCTTCGATCTCGATACAGACATCCGAACTCTTCGCCCACTCGTTCAGCACAGCCGAAACACCGCCTCTGGTCGCATCACGCAGGGAGACGATGCCGATACCTGCATCCATCAGTGCTTTGACCTGCGGATAGAGCGAGGCACAGTCCGTCTCGAGCGTACTCTCAAGTTCGATCCCCTCTCTTGCCGCAAAGATCGTCGCACCGTGTGCACCGACATCACGGCTGACCAGTATGCACATCCCCTCTTCTAATGCGGAGGCGGAAATACCGGTATGTTCTATCTCCCCTATACCTGTTGTGTTGATGAAGAGTTTGTCCACCGATCCTTTGGGCACGACCTTCGTATCGCCGCTGACCACGATGGCAC
>JALSTF010000122.1 GCA_026983895.1 Sulfurovum sp. | reverse complement strand
AAAAGAGTAACGACGCATAGGCGAAAGCTGGGAATGCCCGCAGGGTGGGCTTTGCAAACGCAATCTTTCACAAGATGCTTCCTTCATCTTAGCTATGGCTAGGATTTGAAAGCCTCTTGCAAAATCTTACATTTGCAAAACCCATTGTGAGCATTACCTATTATTAGAGGTGCCCTTATGTCAGGGGCAGAAGAATGGTGAAAACAGCACCTTTGCCGTTGTTTGCAACAAGCAGTCTGCCGCTGCAATGCTCTTCTATGATGATCTTTGTCATGTAGAGTCCAAGACCTGTACCGTTCTTCTTCTCTTTGGTGGAAAAATACGGATCAAATATTTTGTCCATGATGTCCTCCGGTATACCACCGGCATTGTCACTGATGGACAGAGAGAGTTGTTTGCCGTCGGTATGGACGGACAGTATGATCTGTTTATCCTCTATTTCTTGATCGATCAATGCATCCTTTGCATTGTTGAGGATATTGATGATCGCCTGTCCCAATTTATTTTGATATCCGAAGAGTACGATGTCCGTTTTGTTTTCATAGACAATAGAGATGTTGTATGTCTCAAAAACAGGGAGAATAAGTTCTGTTGTATGATCGATAACAGCATTGAAATGAAATTCGCTCTTCTTGTTTTGAGGTGCAAAAAATGTACGAAAATCATCGATGGTAGCGGACATATGGTTGATGAGCTTCATGGCGTTTGTTTTGAACTTTTCCACATACTCAGAATCGGCTTGATGAGTCCTGTATTTTTTTTCAAAGATCTGTACGGTGAGGGCAAGGCTGTTGAGCGGCTGTCTCCATTGGTGCGCGATCATGCTGATCATTTCGCCCATTTGTGCCAGGCGGCTTTGCTGGAGCATAAGAAGCTGCTGCTTTTCGTTCTTCTCCACTGCTTCCAGAACGGCCTTCTGCAACGTTTGTTCATTTCTTTTTCGCTCGTCGAACAGGATACCTGCGGTAATAACGATCGCGATATGTGCGAGGATAAAAATATCATAGTTGATGACATTGTTCATTTGGGAGTGTACAAAAAATGCCCCTATCTTCTTGTGTACAGAATATGCGGCCACTCCGGAAACGATAACATTAAAAAAGGTGCCATAGAACAATCCGTACCGGCTGATAAGCAGAACGACAAGGGGAAAGGTAAGACCGAAAAGAAGAAAAGGATTCTCTATCCTGATTACAATGGTTAAAATGTAGAAAAAGAGACCCGTTGCAATACCGAATGAAAGGAAACGGAACCAATTGATTTTGTGCAAGTGTGCAAAAAAAAGCAGAAGAAAAGGGGTGTAGAGAAACTGCCCTACGGTATTTCCAATGATCCAGTTCATCGAAGAGCTCAAATAGGTACCGGAAGGAATGTCTCCATTATAGAGCAGATAGGCATTGGAGACAAATCCGCTGTAAGGCTGTAGAATGATGATGATCACGCCAAAAAGCAGGCCGAAATCCCTGAATGTTGACAGCTTTATGTCGAACTTGAGTTTCGTGAGGATCCACAGGGCCATGAAGGCTTCTGTGGAGTTGACAAGCCCGATAGCACTGCTGGCACCTATATCCAGCCCATTGCTGAATGCCAGGGCAAACTGTCCCAAAAAGATCCCCGGAATGACACGCTTCCCGAAATACAAAGCAAAGGCCAGGGAAATACCCTCTGCAGCAAACAACCCAATAGTGATGAAATAATTATCCGAAAGGAAAAAGAAACTCAACTTTCCAGAAACAAAGTATAAAAAAGCCAGAGTAATGATCAGTACGGGCGTATTTGCTTTCATTGTGTACCTTTGCCGAAAAAACTATATCCGTTCTTTCCCTGTCGTTTTGCCCGGTACATGGCTATATCTGCGTGGTGCATCAGTTGTGCAGCATCCGCTGCATCATCAGGGAAAAAAGATATCCCGATACTGCAGCCGATCGAGATGCTCTCTCCTTTAAAGAGGATCGGCTGACGGAGCCTGTGTATGATCTCCTGCGCAAGGGATACAGCCGTGGAGTGGTCGAGTGCTTCAGTAAAAAAAGCGAATTCATCTCCGCTGATACGCGAGAAGTTCCTTTTGTGGCCGAGAATGTCACAAATGCGTTTGGCTACCGTCTGCAGCACTGTATCCCCCGCAGCATGAGAGTGGGTGTCATTGACCTTTTTGAAGTCGTCCAGGTCTATGAAGAAGAGGGCAAGGGTATGTTCCTGTTGTACAGCCTTCTTTAGGGCTTCAGCAAGTTTGCTGTTGAACGCGGTCCGGTTCGGAAGAGAGGTCAACGTGTCCGAGAAGGCAAGTGTATGGAGACGTTCCCTTTCCATCCGGAGAGCTTCTTCCCGGGTTTTCCTTTTTTGAAGCTCTGTGGCAGCCTGTTCAAGTTTTTTATGAACGATCTCCATATCGATCGGTTTGGGCACGAAACTGTTCACGCCGATATCGATAGCACGCAGCAGCGTATCTCTGTCGTCCATGGCGGAAACGAGAATGATCAGCTGCTCCTGTGCATCGTTTTTGATCTTTTCGCACATCTCCAGGCCGCCCATTTTGGGCATATGGATATCGGCAAGAATGATATCGGGTTTTTTCTCTTTGTAGAGTACATAGCCCTCCTGTCCGTTGTATGCCTGATAAAAACAGGCAACATCCTCTTCAAGCAGAAGTTTCATATGGGTCTGTACCTCTTCATCATCTTCGACAACAAGAATGCGGCACTCTTTCAATAACATTGCTCAATCCTTTTAAGGTACAGCCTATGATTTATAATCCCAAAATATGCAATAGAAATCACCAAACCAGCAAAAGTCATTGCACTGTGGGCATTTACAAATAATCATCGATTAACCTTTGGGTTAAGCTC
>JALSTF010000121.1 GCA_026983895.1 Sulfurovum sp. | reverse complement strand
AGTTCTTCAAGTTGATATTCGCAACCAAAGAGGGGACAGGCTATGTCGGACAGTACACACAGGAGCAGAACCGTGCGCACTTTGGCCTGAATTCGCTCTTTGTGGGTATCAACAAGTCCAAAGGGATCTGTGACGCGGTAGTGAGTTTCGACCTGGGTTCTCTGCCTGAGAATGCCATCATCAAATCGGCCCGTTTCTATCTTTACCCGATGAACCGTGTCGGCGCAAAGATAGAGAAGTTCGGTCAGTGGGACCTTTCTCTTCTTAAACCGGACAGCTTTACTGAGATCACGGATTTCAACGAAATAGAGCATGCAAAATCCAAGGGAACAATAGGACAGGCGATCAAATCACGCCAGTTGACCCAGGGTATCTGGAACTTTTGGGAATTTTCACAGCATGAATGTCATTTGCTGGAAGGGGAGATCGCGAACAAACAGGCTGTATTTAGGATAGACGGGCCAAAGTACCTGCCAGACGGCGAAGACAGCCAGATGATGCAGTTCGATATCGGTTACGGACAATTCGGCGGGGGGATACACTACCGTCCGATGCTGGATGTAAAATATACTGTCGAGAACGAAAAGGTCAAGCTTCCTGTACAGAGCCTCGCAACGATCTCCAAAGAGAAAGTGGAAGAGACTGTGCTGCAGAGCGGTTTCGATGCCCATGGAGAAAAGGTATACGGATATCTGGACTTCGACCTTTCCCAGCTGCCCGAGCATGACAAGACCATGATCACACAGTGTGCATTGAGAATACGCAATAAAAATACATTCAAGAAAAAAACGGATATACGTTTTTATGTGGAATTGGTAGAACTCGATGAGGTGGGAACCTTTGAAGATATCAAGAACAGGGAAAAGATCGAATATATCGGCTATGAAGTGGCAGAATCAGACCTGAACGGCAAAGAATACCAGTATTTCAACTTTGATACCCTTTCCAAACAGGTACTTGATGAAATGCACCAGGGAGGCAAGACCCTCAAACTGGTCATCAAGCCCACTTCCGCACTGGGGGCCAAGGAGCGTATTACCAAATGGAACGAAGATGTCGCACTTGTTGTCAAGTACATCGAAAAGCGCAGAACGCCGGTGGCCCCAGTACAAAATGTCAGGATCAGCAAAGAGAACAGGATGATCAAACTGAGTTGGGACAAAGTAGATGATGAAGCACTCAGCGGTTACTATGTTGTACGCAACAGCTTCCATCCTCCCAAGCATTTTATGGATGGGGTGAAGCTGTACGGGGGGAAAGATACCTGGACTTATGACAACTTCGCCTCTTTTGACAAAGAAAAGTACTATGCGGTATTTGCCTATGATGATGTACCCAACTTTTCCAAACCGGCAATGGTACGTTATGATCCCCTTGAGAAGTATTAGGCGAATCATTTAGGTTAAACTCTTTTCGCTATTATTCGGACAAATAAAAAATATAAGGATATAAAATGGCACAAGTCCCCGAAGATGTAGGATGCAGTAACGAAGAATGTGTGGAAGCACCAAACTGTCAAAGGACCGTGATCTGGGAAAATGGAACTGCCAGAGAAATAAAAAGCTTTGGCGGTACTCCAGAAAAAGGGTGCGGCAAATTCCTTCCACGAAAAGACAAAAAAGAGAAGTAGTTTTCTTCTCTTTACGTAAAATTTTCTCCGATCCTGGTCAAATAAGACTCATTAACTCCTATTTAAAACCCTCTATGCTATACTCACTCTATGATGAATGAAAAACAGACACTTGTTTCACTGCTTGAGAATGCAGAGGGAAAAAAACTGCTTTTTTTGGGAAGGGAAGGGATCTTTACGCAAAAAGAGATCGAACGTTTCCTGAAAAAGTACAACGTCGCGATGACGAATATGCTTGAAGAAGATGTGGCCGGTGTGGTGGAACATCATAGCCTCAATCCTGTAGAGGAAGACATTTCCAATGATGCCTATGACCGAAAGCTTCCACTTTTCAAACTCAATGCGTTTGAAAGGCTGCTCTCCGAAGAGATCGATGATGATTCTCTGCTGATGGCGATAAAACTGGGAAATGACCAGGAGCGTGTACTCAGGCTGCTTGGGAATGAACATATCAGCGATACACTTTTTGTCAAACTTCTGAAACTGTACCGCTTCGATGAGGAGGAAGAGGACAGCCGGCAGGACAGGGATGTCATCATGTATACACTGCGCAGATACATCGAAATCAAACCCAATGAGGAGGATCTGCTTTACAGCTATCTGACACTGCGCCGCTTGGCAACGGAGGCGACGGATCCTGAACTGCTTAAAGCCTTGATGGGATTTCCTAATTTTGAATTCCTCATCCGGGGAAAGGAAAAAGTGACACTGTATGAGACGATCGCCCGAAACACTTTCGTTGATGAGGAGGCGGTACGCAAACTTCTCTCTTTTAGAGCATTGAAAGTAGACAGGGCTTTGGCAGGGAACCGCAGTGTTCCGGCGGAAGTGTTGAGGCATTTACTGTCCAAAAACAATGTGATGATCCAAAAAGCATTGGCAAGCAATCGGGCCATTGATGATGAAATGTTCGGTGCCCTGCTGGAAAAAGAAGAAGAGGTTGTTGCACTGTTGATGGTCCGGCAGCCGATCACGATGCAGCGGTACTCCATGATAATACAGCGATATACGGACAAAACGCTTTTCGCGCTTCTTGGAGCGAATGAATCCCTTGAAAAGGAAGTCGTTGAAGCGCTTTTGAAGTATGACGATACCCGCCTTCTTGAAGCACTTTCGGCCAACCCCTCGCTTGAGGCGGTACAGCTGCAATCGCTTTTTGAAAAAGGGGAACAGGGTACCCATCCGGTCCTGGCAAAGAATCCGTCCGTACCCACAGCCGTTCTGGAAGCA
>JALSTF010000120.1 GCA_026983895.1 Sulfurovum sp. | reverse complement strand
AAGAGCTGCGAAGCCATCGCCGTCCCTGGAATGCGCTTAAAGCCTATGTACTCAAACCCCTTCTCGGTGAAAAGCTTGTGGGAAAAGTGAAAAAGATGCTTGGCAAAAATGCTTTTGAAGGGTGTTTTGAAAATGCCTGTGATATCCGGGATCTTACAGACAGGGAAGGCATCAAAAATCCCGCACTCAAAAATGAACTCGATGCCCTGACTTCCGCCTACCAAAGTACAGTGATGGACGGAAACATCTTCCACTGTGCCGAGCGGCATTTCGGCATAGAATACCGGCACCCCTTTTTTGACAAAGAACTGGTAGAGTTCGCGCTCTCTCTGCCTCCGGAGATGAAGTACAAGAACCGTACCATCAAACGCATCCTGCGAAAGGCGATGCAAGGCATACTGCCCGAGAAGATACGGACAAGACGGGACAAGGCAGAGTTCTCCGAGATCCTCACCCAGCAGATAGATGCCATAGACCTCGATGCGCTTTTTGAAGATGCGCATCTCGTGAGGCTTGGCATCGTGAGCCGATCGGATATAGCGCAGTGTCTTGAGAAGTACCGCAGCGGTAATCTGCGGTATATCTCCTACCTCTGGACACTTGTCAATGTGGAGTACTGGTACGGGTACAACACATTCGACGAGTCGGAAGTGCGGAGGGGTCCATTATGATGATACACGGGCACCATTTTCATTTTGTCGATCTGCCGGAGCTTCAGGAAGAATATGCCTCCGGAGAAGAGAATATCCCGGGTAGGACTGTGCGTGTTGAAGAGAGCGCCGGATATGCGGGGTTTGAACAGCGAAAAGCCCTGACACTGCTCTCGGGCAGAGAAGCACATTACCTCTACACCGTACCTTTTGAAAAATTGACCAAAGATGACGACTGGGGCCTGGAGGTCAAAAATGTGCTCAGCCTGGTATGGGATGCCGGGAGCAGGCGCATACTCTACGGCCGGGGCGAAGAGTTCACGGCGGAACGGTTGCGGTTCTGGGTCTATCATACCTTCTTCCCTATTGTTCTGGAACTGCGCAGAGAGTACAAGATGCTCCATGTCGGTTCTGTGGAGGTGAACGGCGGACCGGTATTTTTCTCGGCGCCTTCGTTCGGCGGAAAATCGACGATGACGGACTACTTCATCCGGCAGGGGCATACGCTTTATGCGGATGATACCCTTCCTGTGAAGATAGAGAACGGAGAGTATATCGCCTACCCTTCCTTCCCCTATCATCGTCCGTACCGAGAACCCGAAACGCTTGGGTACCGGGTAGAGAATTTTGCCCGACAACCGGCCCCTATCAAGGCGCTTTTCGATTTGCACGGTGTGGAGCCTGACGCGCCCGTACGAATAGTCGAACCAAAAGGCATAGAAAAGTTCAAAGCATTTTTTTATAGCGGCTTCATCAAATTCCCTTTTATGAAAAAAGAACGGTTCGACTACTTTACGAAGATGGCGCAGTGCGTTCCGGTATACCGCGTCGAGGTCCCGTGGGACAAGGCGAGACTACCCGAGGTCTATGATGCGATCGTACGGAAAACGGAGTCACTGTAGGTTTGGCCGCGCCAAACCTACAGCAATGTGTTGCCCCGGTAGGTTTGGTCACACAAAACGCCAGATCCCGGTTTGGGTTGATTGGCGGTTACAAATCGTTGATCTGGTAGGTTTGGTCACACCAAACGTCAGATCCCTGTTTGGGATGATTGGCGGTTCCGGATCGTGATCATGGTTTGGATTGCCCAAAATGTTTGGCTCGGCCAAACCTACGGGTGCGTGCTTGTGTTGATGAATGTTACGGTACAATATATGTAAAAACTGGATGGGTCGGATGCGATATAAACGTGTTTATGTTAATGGGTATGATTATTTTATAACGGTTGTGACCTATGAACGAAATCCGATCCTGGTAGATAATGTTGCATTGCTTCGCGAAAGTTTCAGGTATGCCAAAACAAAATTTGATTTCACCATTGTTGCCATTGTGATTCTTCCCGATCATTTTCATATGATCCTGCATCTTGATGAGGCAGAGGAGTATTCGAAAATAGTCAGTGTGATAAAACGTTATTTTTCAAAACAGTGTGATGAGAAATATTATGCACATATCGTACAGTCAGAAAGCAGAAACAGACAAGGATACAAACCTGTCTGGCAGAAACGTTTTTATGAGCATACGATCAGAGATGAAAAAGAGTATCAAACAAGGTTGGATTATATACATTTCAATGCGGTAAAGCATGGTTATGCAACAATGGCAAAAGCATGGGAATATTCATCGTTTGGCACATTTGTCAAGCAGGGGATATATGAAGAGGATTGGTGCAATTTTGACAGTACATTGGATTTGGAATAATATACATATAAAAATGCATTCATGCGTAGGTTTGGTCACACCAAACGTCAGATCCCGGTTTGGGATGATTGGCAGTTCCGGATCGTAATCATGGTTTGGATTTTCCCAAAGCGTTTGGCGCGGCCAAACCTACGGTATAATATGCAGAAACAGGTGATGTATGACAGGCAAATATTCGTTTAAAATCCTTTACCGGCAGATCAAAACCCAACAAGCCGATTTTTGGCGTACCAATCTGTATGGGATCGCAGCAACCCTGCTGCTGCTGCCTGTTCCCATGCTCATTCCGCTGCTCATCGACGAGATACTGCTGGGGCATCCGGGGAAGGCTACGGAGATCATTTCCGGAGTATTCGGCAGCAGTGAAACATGGGTCAATATTGCCGCTATACTTGTCACAGTGCTCTTTTTGCGTTTTGGGGCGTTCTTTTTCAATAACAGAAAAACATATTTTGCCACAAAGATCACCCAGAAGATCAGCTATCTGCTGCGCCACCGTATTTTGCATCATCTGGAGCGGGTCTCTCTTTCGGAGTATGAAACGCTCAAGTCCGGGGGCATTGCATCGAAGACGGTACAGGATGTCGAGAGTGTCAGCGGGTTTGCCGGGCAGGTAGTGAGTACGGCACTCAGCGCAGGTCTGATGCTTGTGGGGGTCGCTGCTGTCATGCTTTGGATGAACTGGGTACTGGCCCTGCTTGTGTTTCTGCTCAATCCGCTCTTTTTGGCTTTCTCCAGGCTTTTGGGACGCAAGACGGGGGAGCTGCTGCGCCGGCAGCACGAAGCCTACCAGGTCTACCATGAGCTGCTCAACGAGACACTGGATCTCTTCGTACAGGTGCGGGCGAGCAATCAGGAGCGGAACTTCTTCGGGCTTTTGCAGCAAAAAGCGAAGAAGATCGAAGAGACTTCCCTGGACTACGGGTACAAAGCTGCCGTGGCGCACAACGCTTCGGCGCTTCTGACCAGTACGGTCGTCGATATTTTCCGTGCACTGGGGATCGCGGCGGTGGCGTATTCGGACCTGAGCATCGGGATGATGATCGCCTTTCTCTTCTACCTTTCGACGCTGGTCTCTCCCATACAGCAGCTGATGGGGCTGGTCATCGCCTATCGCAATACTGCACCGGCACTCGAACGCATCAACAGCCTCCTTTCTCTGGCACAGGAACCGCACTATCCGCATGAGCGGAATCCTTTTGAAGAGGTGAATACGGTATCGGTATCATTGGAGCATATCAGCTTTGCCTACGGGAACGGCAAAGCGGTACTGCATGATATTTCCCTTAATGCCAAAGCCGGACAGAAGATCGCCCTGATCGGTCCAAGCGGCAGCGGCAAGACGACCATCGCGCAGATCATGGTCGGCTTTTACCCCTCGCACAGCGGGAAGATATGCTACGGGGGTGTGCCCATTGAGCAGATAGGTCTGCCCGTGGTGCGTGAGCATGTCGCGCTGATGCTCCAGCATTCGCTTTTTTTCAACGACACCATCCGCATGAATCTCACCCTCTCCAAAGAGATACCTGAAGAGAAGATATACGAAGCTTTGCGCGCAGCACAGATGGAGGCGTTCGTCAGAACGCTCGATGAAGGGCTTGACGCACGCATCGGCAAGAATGGTATCCGACTCTCGGGCGGACAGCGCCAAAGGCTTGCCATTGCACGGCTCATCCTCTCCGACCCGAAGGTCGTCATCTTCGATGAAGCCACCTCCGCGCTCGACAATGCTACGGAGTTCCGTCTCTATGAAACACTGGCACCTTTTCTTGAAGGGAGGACGACCATCATTATCGCCCACAGGACAACGACCATCAGACAGGCAGATTATATTTACCTGATAGAAGCGGGGGAAGTGAGGGCAGAGGGGAGTTATGATACTTTACAGGAGAGAGGGTTGATAAGAGAGGATTTTGACCATTCATAGCTATTGACTTGTACGTTATAATGTACTATAATAAGTACATAAAAAATAGAAAGGATGTCTATGCAGGTACTTAGTTTAACGGAAGCCCGAAATAACCTTAAAAGTGTGTTCGATGCCGTCTATAACGATCATGATGAGGTCGTGATTCACCGCAAGGGTAAAGAAAATGTCGTTGTGATCCCTTTTGAGGAATACAATGCTATGAAAGAGACACAGTATTTATTGAGTTCACAGGCAAACAGGGAAAGATTACTGGATTCACTGAATGAATTGCGAAACAACGGCGGTACAGAAAGAAATTTGATCGAATGAAACTGGTCTGGAGTGAAAAGTCATGGGAGGATTATCTGTATTGGCAAAGCCATGACAAAAAAATGGTCAAAAAGATCAACAGTCTGATAAAAGATATAAAAAGAGAACCCTTTGACGGCCTGGGAAAACCTGAACCTCTCCGGTATGCATTGGCAGGCTGCTGGTCTCGACGGATCACGGATGAACACAGGGTTGTCTATGAAGTGGATGATGAAAGTATCTATATCGTCTCTTGCAGATTTCACTACAGTTAGAACAGATGATACGAAAATTTAAAAAATTCACCCGACTGTCAGCAGAAGAGAAAAAGCTTTTTGTGGAAGCCTATGTCATGTTGGGAACAATGCGTGCGGCCATATTGACGGTATCTTTCAAGCGCATCACCCAAACGCTGGATCATTTCCCGAACAAAAAGGAACTTGCACCGCTGAATGCAGAGGAGATGGGCAAAGCCATCCAAATAGGACAAGCCATCACAAGAGCGGCAGCCTATACTCCCTGGGAGAGTGCCTGCCTCGCGCAGGCTCTGACAGCACAGAAAATGCTTCAAAAACGGGGGATCCCCGGTGTGTTCTATCTGGGTGCCGCCAAAGATGAAGCGAATGAAGCGAAAATGAAAGCGCATGCCTGGACGCAGTGCGGAGACATTGTCATTACCGGAGGAAAAGGGCATGAGGCGTTTACGGTGCTTTCGGTGTTTGGATGGGGGAATGGCGGTAAGTAGAATTTTGTGTGATTCTGATAAAATAACATCAAATACTACAATGGAACAAGGACATGAATGGATCTTGATAGAAAAATAATAGTTTCAGAAACGGTTTTCGCGCAGGAAGTGGACGGAGAGATGGTCCTGCTTGACATGAACAGCGAGAACTATTTCGGTCTGGATGAGGTAGGTACGGCGATCTGGCAGGCGATGCAGGAGAAAAGGACCTTGCAGGAAGTCCTGGAGGCACTGCTGGAACAGTATGATGCGGAAGAAGCAGTGCTGAAAAAAGACCTTCTGGATTTTGCAGGAAAACTGAAAGAGAATGGGCTGATTTCTCTGTCAAAAGAGGGATGATGGATTTGAAAAAAAGATTAGACGAGGAAGAGATAGCCCTCCCGGAAAAAACAGTTGAAAAACTGGAACGCTTCGCTGTCCTTCTGCATGAATGGAACCAGATACACAACCTGACCGGTGCGAGAACGATCGGGGCTATTGACGACAATATCATCGATTCGCTCTATCCGTTGACCTTCATCAAAACCCCGGAAACACTGCTGGATGTGGGGACGGGTGCGGGGTTTCCGGGGCTGGTGCTTGCCATAGCGCTGCCGGAAACGGAAGTGGTGCTGGCCGAACCTTTGAAGAAACGCGTCTCCTTTTTGAAGTATGCCGCCATAGACCTCGGGTTGGGAAATGTCACAGTAGAAGCCAAACGGGTAGAGGATGTCATACATGAACCTTTTGCACTGATAAGTTCACGGGCAGTGACCAATACCCGATTTCTGCTTGCGCTTACCTCGCATCTGTCAGATGAGAAGAGTGCGTATCTTTTCTACAAGGGAAGCCGTGTATTTGATGAAATGGCGCAGGTGGAAGGTGATCTGGGTTATGATATAATACAAAAAAACAAGAGAAACTATCTCTACATAAAGAAGCATGCAACATGATATTGAAATTACTTATTTTTGCAGTGATCGGCGTGATGATCTACAAATTTCTGGGCGGGAAAGTACCGGGTATCCCCAAAGCAAAAAGCAAAGCGCAGAAAAAACTCGATGACGATACCCTGGTCGAATGTGAAAAATGCGGTACCTACGTAACGCTCAAAGAGTGCATCATGATCCATGGCAAATACTATTGCGACGAATGCGCTGAAATCAAATAAGGAGGAGTGTATGATCATTATTGGACATCCATGGGTGGAAAGCAGGCGTTTTCACAGAGTATTTACGAGCGAAGATATCGTTCAAAGCCATGCCGATGATGTCGTACTGCTTGAACCGCTGGTCGATTCGGTGACCCTGGCCAGGCACTGCCAGAGCAACGGCATCGTGTATGCGATCACGGTCAACAGCCTGAAAGAAGCACTTTTCGCCAATGCCCTGGGGGCGGCATATATCATTTGCAAGGAAGAAGAAGCGCTGCTGATACAGCCCATTGCGCAGGAATACCTTTTTGACAGCAAAGTACTGGTGCTTATCCATGATGAAAAAGAGATCGTGAAGATCGCGCGTTCGGGCATAGACGGCGTACTGTTCGTTGAAGCGATCCGCTAAATACCTTTAATGCGAGATTTTTCCCTCTATCCGGTCACTTACAGTATCATTGCTGTGAACAGTGCGGTGTATCTTGTTTCCGCTTTTCTGAGCGGCAGTATTGCCGATATGGATATGCAGGTACTGGTCAACATGGGCGCGCTGTATGGTCCGCTGACCGTACTCAAAGGCGAATGGTGGAGGCTTTTTACCGCGATGTTCCTGCATGGAGGGATGACGCATATTTTAATGAACATGGTCTCGCTCTATATCATAGGCCGCGGTATGGAGATCTATTTTGACAAAAAAGCCTACCTGGCTATCTACCTTTTTTCCGGACTTCTGGGCGGGATCGCTTCGCTCTCTATGCATCCCCAAAGTGTAGGCATAGGGGCATCGGGCGCCATCTTCGGTGTATTTGGCGCGCTGGCGGGATTTTTTATCGCGCATAGGAAACACCTGGGAGAGCATACGCGTATGTTCATGAAAGAGTTCGCTGTGATCATAGGGATCAACCTCTTCATAGGACTTTCCATACCGTCGGTTGACATGAGTGCCCATGCCGCCGGCCTCGTTGTCGGTTTCATAGGCGGTTTCATACTCTCTCGTGACCCCAAATTCATTGGAATATACAGCGGTCTGATGGTACTGGCGATCATTGCGGCGATCTACTATCTGCCCCAAACGTATGTCCAAGCCTATTATTAGCGCCCTCTTTCTTCTGTTCCTTTTGGCAGGGTGTTCGGCCAGGCCGGTACCGCAGAGTCATGAAGTCAAAAGGCTGGCCCTGATGCTGGAAGGACTCGATGAAAAGATCCCGCCTGATGCAGCCATGCGGCTCTCCAGAGACCTTTTTCTGGAAACAGCACATTTGAGAAAAGCATTCGACCCCGTCTGGGAACCGCACCTGAACAATTTTCTTATCAATACAGGGATCAAGAAGAAAGGACTCTGCTACCAATGGAGCGACGCACTCTACCTGGCAATGACGCAGAAACATTATAACGGTTTTGATTTTCATGCAGCAGGTGCGAATATAGGCAGATACTGGAGTGAACACAATGTCCTGGTCATTACAGCCAAAGGGCACCCTTTCGGTTCGGGTATCGTGATAGACGCATGGAGAGATCCTGGCAGACTCTATTTTGCCAAAGTGACAGAAGACCGTCAATATGCATGGAAAGAAAGGAAAGACCGTCTCCCTATAGAGGCAGATACACTTTGTCGATAAGCTCCTCATATTCGCTTTGGGCATCGGAGTCAAGCGTAATGCCTCCGCCGCTTTTGTAAACGAGTTCTCCTTTTTTTCCCTGTTCGATATAGCGTATCATCACGCCTGACCGCAAAGCGTTCCCGTCGAAGACACCGAAGACACCGGTATAGAATCCACGTGCATAGTCTTCCACACGATCGATGATCGCGACGGTGGATCTTTTCGGGGTCCCGGTAATGGAACCGGCGGGGAGGATCTGTTTCATGAGCGATCCTATCTGATCCCTCCAATCGGAAGGGAGCCTGGCAGTGATTTTGGAGCTGACTTGAAGCAGCTCCTTGTTCCCGGCTTTGATCCTGTCGACATAACGGAAAGTCTCCACTTTCACATCGTTTCCGACGATACCCAGGTCGTTTCGCATCAGATCGACGATCATCACATGTTCGGCCATCTCTTTTTCATCGTTGAGGATGCGCTCTTTGGCATGGGGAAGATCCGCATCGATGGTCCCTTTCATCGGATAGGTGGCTATGGTGTCGCCTTCTGTTTCAACGAACATTTCCGGGGAGAAACAGATGAATGCATCTTTGAAATAGAGCTTGAATTTCGCCCGGGCATAGGTAAAGATCTCTTTGAGGGAGAGATCGCTTTGTATGGGGGTTTGAAAGCTGAGGTTCAAGAGATAGGTATTGCCTGAGCGGATCTCTTCGAGTATTTGGTCCATAGCCTTTTTGTAGAGGCTGAAGTCTATGGGAGATTTTGAAAAAGCGAAAGGTTTTTCCCTTTTTGTGACAGGATAGTTGCGCCAATCCCCCAGTTTGTAAAAAATGTCATCATCCAAAGATCCAAGGGGCTGGGCAAAGATCCTGCTTTTGTCATAGGAAATGATGAAGAGGAAGGGGGTACGGGAGCTGCCCAGGGTATTGATACGCGCAAAACCGCTTTTTTGATCGAACCACATTTAAGAAAACAGCTTGCGTAGGGTGGGTTTACCCACCATCAAAAAAAATTTTATATTGGGACCAATGGTGGGTAAACCCACCCTACACGTTACCGGCACCATTATGAATCCAGCAGGAGCAGCTTCAGGATGGCCATACGCATGTAGACCCCGTTCTTCACCTGGGTGAGGACCTTGCAGCGCGGGTCTTCGAGCATTTCATCGCTTATGTCTATGTTTCGCATGACCGGGCCGGGGTGGAGGATGAGGATGTCGCGGTCTCCCAACAGCTCTTTGGTGATACAGTAATGCCTGGCATACTCGGCATAATCGTCAAAAATAGGAGAAGCATGGCGTTCAAGCTGTGCGCGCAGGCTCATAATGACATCGGCTTTGTCAAGAATGTCGTCAAGGTGTGCATACTGTGGCAGGTCACTTTGGGGCATAAAAGGGGCAGGGGCGACAAGCAGGACGTTCATGCCCATGCGCTGCAAAAGACGGATACCCGAAGAAGCGACACGGGAAGAGACGATATCGCCGACGATGGCAATGGTCTTTCCTTCAACATCACCTTCAAAATGTTCCATCATCGTAAAAAGGTCGAGCAGGGCCTGCGTCGGATGTGCATAATTCCCCGCACCGGCATTGATGACCGATGTCATCTGCATATCGGCAAGCTGCCGCGGTGCATCGTTCTCTTCATGGCGGATAATGACGCCATCGGGATCCATGGCGCACAGATTGGCGAAGGTGTCTTCGAGGGATTCCCCTTTTTTGGCAGAGGAACGGGAAGGGTCGAGATGGACTACGGCGGCACCGAGACGTTTGGCTGCCACTTCAAAGGAGCTGCGTGTCCGTGTGGAGGCTTCAAAGAACAGCGTGATAAGCAGTCTGTCCCTGAGCAGCTGTGAAGGACGCTGTGCTTTGAAGGTACGGGTGTCATGAAGCAGTTGTGCTATCTGTGCATCGGAAAGGTCAGCGGTATCGACGAGATGTTGCATGAGGATCCTTGTTGGGTGATTCTACTGTATAATTTGGGTTTCATGGATTATATCGGATGATTGGTAAAAAATGAGAGTGAAGCAGCGAACGGTTCCAAGCCTTTATCGATACTCCACCACTCAGGAAATACGGCATCATAATAGGGTTTTGTCACTTTTCCAAAATCGTCCTTGTCTTCATGGAGGTTCACACACCAGTCAAAGTCAATGTCAAAGGTTTTGAGCGCCATGATGGAAAGGAGGGTGTCGTTGATGCAGCCCAGTCGGCTTGGGGTGACCAAAAGGGTTTTTGCCTTGAGGTCTTTGATGAGGTTGACCATCATGTACTCTTTGGTGAGGGGGACCATCAGCCCGCCGGCACCTTCGATCAGCAGAATATCACAGAATTTTGAGAGGACCTCCGCTTTTTCTATGAGCAGTTTTGGGTCAATGACGTGATCCTTATCCGCACAAAAGGGTGCAGCGGGCAGAGGGAAAGTGTAGGCTGTGATATCTGCTGCAGTGAACGATGTGAAATCATCATTGACCTGTTGGCAGGCTTCAAGCAGCAGGGTTGCATCGGGAGCTTTGTCTGTGACCCCTGTTTCTACAGGTTTATAGACACCGACTTTGTACCCCCGTGCCGAAAGTGCTTCTATGAGTTTGAGTGTGGTATGGGTTTTCCCCACATGGGTGCCGGTCGCTGTGATAAAAAGTGGCTGCACTTGCAATTCTCCTGTTTTTATGTATAATATTACATGGTACAATATAGGGCACCTCTAAATACAGTTTATAAGGAATAGTAACACAATATGCCAAAGTTTGAAGTTGAACCGGACGTAGCACTGGAACTGTGGGAACCGCAGATGTACAAGGTACTGCTGCACAATGATGATTATACAAGTATGGATTTCGTAGTGGAGATTTTGACTTCCATCTTCCATAAGACGCAGGAGCAGGCGGTGCAGATCATGCTGCAGATCCATGAAAAAGGAAAGGCGGTCTGCGGTGTCTACACTTTCGAGATCGCACAGACCAAAGCCGAACAGGTCAAGCAGCTTGCGAAGAAAAATGAATTCCCGCTGCTGGCCACGATAGAAGAAGATGCATAAGGAACATAAGAATTATGATAAGTATAGCGCTGAATGATGTATTTAAGAATGCAGTGAAATATGCCAAAGAGAACAGACATGAGTATCTGACCGTAGAACATGTTTTCCTCTCTGTTGTCAGAAGTGAAGAGGGAATAGAGATCTTTACGACGCTTGGTGCCAATCTGGAAATACTCGAAGAGGGGATCGTCGAGCATATACACAAGACCATCCCTGCGCTCAAAGAAGCGGTGGAACCCTTTGAGACGGTCGCACTTTCCCGGGCGATCAACGATATGATGACCCATATCCATGCGGCAGGAAGAACAGAAGCGAGCATAGGCGATATGCTGGCGGCGATCTTCATGCAGGAGCACTCGTATGCCGTTTACCTGATGCGAAAAGAGGGGATAGCGCGTGTGGATATTCTTGAAGTGATCTCGCACAGCAGAGAGGGCGGTCCCCAGACCGAAACCGAAGGACCTGCCAAAGAAGAGACGGTACTCGAACAGTTCACGATGGAACTGGTAGCCCTGGCAAAAACAGGCAAGATCGATCCGGTGGTCGGCCGTGTCGATGAGATAGAACGGGTGATGCAGACGCTGTGCCGCCGTAAAAAGAACAATCCCCTGCTGGTAGGCGAACCGGGAGTAGGAAAAACGGCGATCGCCGAAGGGTTGGCACTGAAGATCTCCGAAGGCGAAGTGCCCGACATTCTCAAAAATGCAAAAGTGTATGCCCTGGATATGGGTGCGCTTATCGCCGGGACCAAATACCGCGGGGATTTTGAGAAACGTCTCAAGGGGATCATCCAGGAATTGAGCCGGATGGATGATGCCATTCTTTTCATTGATGAGATCCATACGATGGTCGGTGCCGGTGCCACAAGCGGAGGGAGTATGGATGCTTCCAACCTGCTCAAGCCGGCTTTGGCAAGGGGTGACCTGAAGTGTATCGGTGCGACGACCTATCAGGAGTACCGGAACTTCTTTGACAAGGACAAAGCACTCAGCCGCCGTTTTGCCAAAATAGACGTCGAAGAACCGAGTGTAGAAGACACGTTCACTATTTTGAAAGGGATACAGCACAAATATGAGGCATACCACAATATCGAATTCAGTGATGCGGCACTCCAGTCGGCTATAGACCTCTCTGTGAAATATCTGCATGACAGGTTCCTGCCGGACAAAGCGATGGATATCATCGATGAGGTGGGTGCGCATTTCATGCTCAGAGGCGAAGAGGGTGTACGGGTCAAACCCAAAGATATCGAAGAGAGTGTGGCGAAGATGATGAAACTGCCCTCTACGGTCATCGGTACGGACGATACGAAGAAACTCAAGACACTTGAAAAAGACCTGGCTGCGCATATCATCGGGCAGGATGAAGCCATCGGGGAACTGGCTACGGCGATCAAACGTTCGTATGCCGGTCTGAATGCGCCTGACAGGCCGATCGGTTCGTTCCTGTTCGTCGGCCCGACAGGGGTGGGAAAGACCGCTCTGGCGACACAGTTGGCACAGACGCTGCATGTCCATTTCGAGCGGATAGACATGAGTGAATATATGGAAGCCCATACTATCAGCCGCCTGGTCGGTGCACCTCCGGGGTATGTCGGATATGAACAGGGCGGTCTGCTGACGGAAATGATCAAAAAGCATCCCCATACCGTACTGCTGCTGGATGAGATAGAAAAAGCGCATCCGGATATCATGAATATTCTGCTGCAAGTGATGGACGGGGCGAAACTGACGGACAACAACGGGGTGGTGAGCGACTTCAAGAATGTCATACTGATCATGACTTCCAACATCGGGACCAAAGAGGCCAATGTCATGGGATTCAACAAAGACAATTCGATGAAAACGGACAAAGCGCTCAAAGCGTTCTTTGCACCTGAATTCATGAACCGTCTCAGTGCCGTAGTAGAGTTCAATACCCTTGATCTGGATACACTGGTCTCGATCGTAGATGTGGAACTCGAGAAACTCAACCTTTTGCTGAAACCCAAAAAGGTGAAAGTGAAGGTAGGCAAAAAAGCCAAAGAATATCTTGCCAACGAAGGATATGACGAGCGTTACGGCGCACGGCATATTGCACGTGTGATCGACGAGAAGGTCAAGGAAGCTTTAACCGATGAGATCCTGTTTGGCACACTGAAAAAAGGCGGCACCGTCAAGGTCGGGCTCAAAAATGAAAAACTGACATTTGATTTTGGAGCGTAGATGGGATCGATGTTCGAAGAGGATCATTACCTCATTCCTCCGTTGAGTCCCTATGCTTTCACTTTTCCCAATCCGCGTTTTGCATCGGATGAAGGGCTGCTTGCCTATGGCGGAGACCTCTCCTCAGCACGGATCCTTA
>JALSTF010000119.1 GCA_026983895.1 Sulfurovum sp. | reverse complement strand
CCACCTTGTCATCCGCTTTGACCATGGTCATGATATTCTCCGTCCCGAATGTGCTGTTGCCGTCAAATAGATAGTCTGCATTCGGCAGATGTTCCTGTATGCTTTGTAAACCTTTCTGTAAACATTGAGAGATACCAAGGTCATCTACTTCCCCGGCAGAAAAACGGACAATATGATGGTCGGAATTTTCAACGATCAAGCAGAATAAAGCTTCCCTCTTCTTTTCAGTCAGTTTCTTGGAATCCATCAGGCCATCCACTTTCCCTGTCAATACCACACCGGCAATGACAAGCGATCCCGCGACACATCCGCGTCCCGCCTCGTCGATGCCGCACAAAGGTTTGCTGCTCATTCTTCTTTCTCCCTATTCATGCAGTACTTGCAGATGCACCTTATACATCATGTTGCAACACCCTTAAAAACGCTTCCCCATACCGCTCGAACTTTACTTCGCCGATCCCATGTACTTCCAGCATCTCTTCTTTGCTTTGCGGTACTTTGACAGACAGATCTTTGAGTGTTTTATCTGAAAAAACGATGTAGGGAGGTATGCCTTTTTCTGAAGCTATTTCTGTACGCAAGGTACGCAGCTTATCATACATTTCTACATCATAGTCATCGAAGTATGTCACTTTCTTTTTCACAGGAGCAGTTTTTACAGTGAGACGTTCTTTTTTCAGGTCAATGGCATGTACTCCCTTCATGACCTCTACGCCAAACTCTGTCAACGTGTACACTTTGAACTCACCTATGGAAACTGCGCCAAGCTCCAGAAGTTTGTCCCCTATGGTAAGCCACTGGGCTTTGGTGTACTCATCTCCTATACCGTAGACTGACAATGTGTCATGTCCGTTTTGTAAAAGACGCTGTTCCCTGCTTCCTTTGAGGACATCGACGATATAGTGCAGCCCGAATTTCTGCCCGGTGCGTAAAATAGCCGAGAGCATCATTCTTGAAGCCGTAGTGATATCTACTTTCTCACTTTCAGGGGCGCTGCAGTTGTCACATTTGTCATGACATACGGCGATCCGATCATCGAAATAGGCAGCGATACTCTGATGCCGGCAGTTTTCAGAGTTGGCAAAACGGACCATACTGTCAAGTTTGTTGAACGCGTGCTGTTTATAGGGAGTTTCGGGCAAATCTTCAATAAAGGATTTTTGCTGCACAATATCCTGTGCCGAAAAAAGAAGCAGTGTCTCTGCCTCCAATCCGTCCCTGCCTGCCCTTCCTATCTCCTGATAGAAATTTTCCAGTGTTTTGGGCAGTGTCATGTGTACGACGAAACGGATATTGCTTTTGTCAATACCCATCCCAAAAGCAATGGTCGCCACAACGATCTGCACCCGGTCAGCCACAAAATCCGCATAGGTAGCGTTCTTCTCTTCTGTCGGCAGTCCCGCATGGTATGCTTTTGCTTCGATCCCCTTGCCTTGCAGGAAATGGGCAACGGCTTCGGTTGATTTGCGTGAAAGCGTATAGATAATGCCCGATTCGCCTTTGTGGCTTTTAAGGAATTCCAAAAGCTGCTGCCGTCCGTCTTTGATGCGGTGATGTGCCCCGATCATCAGATTTTCACGGAACAGGGAGCCCCTGACACGCTTTGGGTCCACCAGCCCGAGGTTGGAAGCGATATCTTCCTCTACCGCTTTGGTAGCCGTTGCCGTAAAGGCCGCGATCGGTGTGGTAGCAAACTGTTCTTTCAGCAGAGAAAGCCGCCGATAATTCTCTCTGAACTCATGTCCCCATTCACTTACACAGTGCGCTTCGTCGATGACGAAGAAATTGATATTGAGTTGGTGGAGCATATTGAGAAAATAGGCATTCGTCAGGCGTTCGGGAGCGACATAAAGCAGTTTTATCTCCCCTTTGTGCAATGCCGATTCGATCTTGCGGCTCTCCTCCATATCCTGCATGCTTGAAAGCATGGCTGCCGAGATACCGTTGGCCCGGAGTGCTACGACCTGATCGTGCATCAGTGCCAAAAGAGGGGAAACTACGATCGTTACACCTTCCATCAGAAGCGTAGGCAGTTGGTAGCAAAGCGACTTTCCTCCCCCTGTGGGAAGGATCATCAAAACATCCTCACGATTGAGAATAGCATCGACCACTTCCTCCTGAAGCGGCCTGAAGGTCTTGTGTCCAAAATAGTCTTCGAGTGTTTGCAGTTTATTCATGATGGCAGTGTAACGTATTCTGTATGCAAAAACACCAAAAGATGTCATATTGACATCTTTTCAATGAAATTTATATCCTACACCCCATACCGGATGAAAATAATGCTGTTCATTTTGGGGATCTATCTTATGTTTTAAACGGTTGACAGCGACATTGACAGCATTGTCATTCACCCCTTCTCCATCCTGTCCCCAGGCTTCCTGGCGCAGCTGATCCCGCGTAAGCGGCCTGTCTATATGGCTCATAAAGAGATGAAGAAGATTGAATTCAAGATTGGTCAGTGCTACCGGTACACCATTCACAGAGAGTTTCTTCCCGGAAAGGTCCAGTATCAAGTGTTTGTATTTGAGACGTTCCTGTTTTTGAAGAATACCGGCACGCTTGAGCAGTGCCTTGATGCGCAACGTCAATTCTTTGGGATGAAAAGGTTTGCAGATATAGTCATCTCCGCCGGCGTAGAATCCTTCTTCCAGTTCGGACTCCTGATCCTTGGCTGTCAGAAAAATGACCGGGATATCATACCCTGTTTTGCGCAGATGGGCCACAAATACACTCCCTTCCATTCCCGGAAGGTTGCGGTCCACCAGCATCAGTGCAGGGTTTTCTTCTTCAAGGAATTGCTCGACACTCTCCGTTGAGAGAAAACCTGTCACGGCATATCCCTCTTTCTCCAAATGGTATTCTATGAGTTCAAGGATGTCTTCTTCATCCTCGATCACCACGATCTCTATACTTTTCTTATACATAAATTATTATAGCACAGAAATCATGTATCAATCGATCCTATTAACCCAAGATCCGAAATAGAAAACAAAGTAATCCCTGAAAAACCTTTGTTCATTGTGATCCTATAGAGGATGGATTTTTATTTCGATTTTTAAGTTAAAAAATCTGCTTAAACTATTAGGAAGTAACATGCTCCCCAATACGGGCAAAGATCAATCGGGAGGATATATCTTCAAGCCTATCAACAATTTTGAGGTTCTTTCGGATATATTTAAGTAGATCCGTGTGACTATCACTGATAATATGTTCTTTGTGCATTAGTTGCAGAACATCTTTCTCTATCATTGAGTAAATATCATCCGTTTTGCTGTACTCTACATTGATTTTGGCAGCCAACTCCAGTAAATGATCCATATCTTCAATCTCTTTGACCATCTCGATAGTGTAGCCCAAAGCGCTAATGGTACATCGATTTATCCCCAGTGAAATCTCGATAATCTTTCTCACTTCTTCTGGTGCCTCAGGATTACATATCTCCATGTTTTTCATATAGTTCTTTTCATTCGTCGCAATACGCTGCAACGACGAAGTGATCTTTAGAAATGCAACCATTTCACGAAGATCACCTGCTTCCGGGGAATAACGTGCAAAGATTGTCAAAATAAGCTGATCTATTTCTTCAATACGCGCACCAATCTTCTTAAGCGGAACTTTTACCTGGGTGAAACTTTTTCTATCACATTCTTCAAGTGCTTGCAGTGCAATCTTCTGTGATATAGCAAGATCTTCCAGGATCTCTGCCGTTCTTTCTCTTACTTCATTAAGTTTCTCTTCATTTTTTGTCAACATACTATATCCTTTATCATCCAAATCTACCTGTAATGTAGTCTTCTGTCAGTTTGTTCGACGGATTGAGAAATATTGTCTCGGTAGCGTCAAACTCAATTAAATCACCCAAATACATAAATGCCGTATAGTCACTCAAGCGGCTTGCCTGCTGCATATTGTGTGTCACAATCACCACAGAAAGCTCTTTTTTCAATTCACTAATCAGTTCCTCTATTGCACCCGTAGAAATAGGATCAAGAGCAGACGTCGGTTCATCGAAGAGCAGTACGCGCGGCTTGAGTGCGACAGCCCGGGCAATGCACAGTCGCTGCTGCTGCCCTCCGGACATTCCCAGAGCACTCTCGCTAAGCCTGTCTTTTGTCTCGTTCCAGATCGCAGCACCTTTAAGCGCTGTTTCCACTCTTCCCTCAAGTTCACTCATGTTCTTAATGCCCGAAAGCCTCAATCCGTAGGCCACATTGTCAAAAATGCTCATAGGGAAAGGTGTCGGTTTTTGAAAGATCATCCCTACCTGCTGACGCAGGCTGATGAACTCATTCTCTTTCTTGAGGTCGAGAATATTCTCCATACTGCCGTCTTGTTTATAAAGATTGATCTCTCCCTCATACGTATTCCCGGTATAAAGATCATGGATCCGGTTCATCGCACGCAGAAGTGTGGATTTGCCACAGCCGCTCGGCCCGATCAACGCAGTGATGTTATGCTCTTCTACGGGAAGATTGATTTTATTGAGGGAAGGTTTGCCTGCCCCCGGATAGGTAAAGCTAAAATCCCTGATCTCCATTACAAGAGTGTCTTTTGCCATTTTTTTTCCTTACTTTTTATTTCTGATCACAAAGCGACCGAGCAGATTGATACAGAGGACGATCATCGTCAAAATGAAAGATGCCGCCCATGCCAATTCACGGCTCGGAGCATCCGGATAGGTTGCCAGGTTATAGATACTGACTGTCAGTGAGGGGAACTGCCCATCCAAATCCATCGTAAAGAACTGATTGTTCGCGGAGGTAAAAAGCAGCGGTGCCGTCTCTCCGATGATCCGTGCAAAAGAGAGCAGAATACCTGTCATGATCCCTACTTTTGCCGCACGCACGACGATTTGGAGAATGATCTTGTGCTTACTCCCTCCCAGTGCAATACCTGCTTCTCTCAACTCCTGGGGTACAAGCGCAAGCATATTGTCCGTAGTGGAGATGATGATCGGGATCATCATGATCGCCAAAGCTACCGCCCCTGCCCAGCCGTTGTATGTACCTACCGGTGCCACAAGCAACGCATAGACAAATACCCCGATCACGATAGAGGGTGCGGACATCATCACATCACTGAGGTTACGGATCACAGCGGCGATCTTGCTTCCGTGACCGTATTCCCGCAGATAGATACCGGCCATCATCCCTATGGGTACCGCTACAAGTGTTGCGAGCAGCGCCATAGTGAACTGCCCTACCAAAAGGTTGCGTAAACCGCCTTCTACGAGGTCATTTGCGAAGGTACTCCAGTGGATACTCATCACCCCTTTATAGCTCAATGTCGCCAGGATCCAAAAAAGGAACCCTATACCGATCAAGGCAGAAAGCGTCGAGAGAAGCAGTATCACTTTATTTAACAATAATCTATTCAAAACCTCTCCTTTTTTTACTTTTGTTTTCTACCGAAAAAGTAGAATTTCGCTGTTGAGATGATCACGAAACTGATCACGAAAAGGATCAGTGCCAGATAATACATACTGCTCATTTCCAAATCCTGTGCTTCGGCGAAATTGTTTGCGAGCAATACCGGAATGGAAGTGGTCGGATCAGTGATATGCTTGGGTATGTTCATCACCGAACCGATCAGGAAAGCTACAGCCATTGTCTCACCCAGTGCACGTCCAAGTGCCAAAATAATCGAACCGATGATCCCCCCTTTGGAGTAAGGCATGATCACATCCTTGATCACTTCGAACTTTGTCGCGCCCATGGCATAGGCGGACTCTTTGAGAACAGAAGGCGTGGTATTCATCGAGTCTCTGGTGATCGCAGCCATAAAAGGGATGATCATGATAGCCAATACGATCCCAGCGGTCAGCAATCCCACGCCATTGCCTCCGACAACAGACTGGACGATAGGCGCAAAATAGAACAGCCCCCACATACCGTAAATAATACTCGGAATAGCTGCCAGAAGTTCAATCGCTATAGAAACAGGTTTTGCCACCTTCTCCGAAGCGATCTCCGTCAGGAAGATGGCTATTCCCATGGCAAGCGGTGTGGCAAGGATCATGGCGATCAACGTACTCAAAAGCGTACCGAGTATGGGAATAAAGCCTCCAAACACACCGCCTTCGTCATCTTCTCCGGGAGTCCATTCGGTATTGAAAAGAAAATCAAAACCGAAAGTATGCATCGCATCCTGGGCATAGGTGAAGAGCACAGCAAAGATCCCTACCAGGATAAAAAAAGAGAGTGTCGCTGAAAAGAAAGAGAAATTTCTAAAAAGTTTTCCGCTCATTGGGCGCCTTTGGTATTTTATTTTGTCATTTTATAACAGAATGGTAACATTTTCATTACCAACCATATTGACGAAAGTTATGGACGTATTCAAGGAGCTACAATCGTGAATATGGTTGGGAATGAAGCCCTCGAAAAGAGAGCCTCTGTTTACAGAAGATTAGTTGAGTTTTTTTGCTTTCCAGTATCCTCTGATAGCCTCTTTTGTAGAAGCTGGCAGTGGCACATAACCAAGATCTGCTGCTGCTTTGTCGCCATTTTTGAATGCCCAGTCAAAGAATGCTGTGACTTCTTTGTTCGTTGCTGTTTTTTCTTCCGGAAGAAGGATGAATGTTGCTGCAACAATAGGGTAGGAAGTAGCACCGGACGGGTCACCGATCACTGCATAGAAATCGTTTTTAGCTGTCCATGAAGCATATTTTGCCGCATCCTGGAAAGAAGCAACGGTAGGATTGATAAATTTCCCCTCTTTGTTCTCAACCTGTGCAGCAGGAAGACCGAGTTTTGTTTTGTATGAATACTCGATATAACCGATAGCACCTTTGATCTGCTGAATATTTGCAGAAACACCTGAGTTGGATTTACCCGCAACTACTTTAGTGGCTTTCCATGTTGGTTTTTTACTCACTTTCATTTCCGGATTGATTTTATTCAGGAAGTAGGTAAAGTTAAATGTTGTACCGGATTTATCGGCACGTACACATGTGGTGATAGGCTCATGAGGCAATTTAAGTCCCGCATTGTTTTTGGCGATGACTGCATCATCCCAGAAAGAAGCTTTTCCGCTGAAGATCGCATCGATCGCTGCACGTGAAAGTTTCAACTCTCCGTCTTTTACACCGTCAAGGTTATATGCAAGTACGATGGAACCTACGACTGCCGGGAACATATAAAGTTTATGTTTTCTCAATGTTTTAGGCTTGAGAGGCTTGTCTGAACCTGCAAAGTCCACCATTCTTTTTTCGATCGATTTGATACCGTCGCCGGAACCGGTCGGTGTATAGTTTACCTTTTTCCCTGTCGCTGAAAAATATGCAGCTGTCCAGGCTTTGTATACAGGTCCGGGGAAAGAAGCGCCTCTACCTTTAAGCTCGTCTGCATGTACCGCTGTCAATGCTACCGATGCCGCTACCGCAGCAGTAATGATCTTTTTGAATGTCATTGTCGTATTCCTTTAGAATGTTGTTTCCCTTTTTGGGTTGCAGAAGTATAGAACAAGTTGGAAACAATTTGGTTACAGCCTATTCCCCGATATAGCGTTTTCTTTTGTTCTCTTTCATCAGGTCAAGATCCACAAGGATAAAACCGTCGATACAGTCATTGAACGACTTGTCGTAACCAAAGTCAAAGAACTGTACGCCTTCCTCTTTACACATATCCGCATACTGTTTGTAGAGTGTCGGAAGCGAAAAACCCAAATGCTTCAATGTCTCTTTAAGCGTATACATGTCTTTTTTGTAGTCATCCCCGCAAAAGGTCTGTCGGCAATATTTTTTCATTTGTGCAGGCATACGATAGGGTTCTTTGTGTGTGACCAGCGGCAGCTCTGCTTTAAAATAATGGCTGTAAAAATAGATCATCAATGCTTGTGCCTTGGGAGTGAAAGCCGCACTCAGGCTGACCGGCCCGAAAAGAAAACGGATCTGAGGATGCATCCTGACATACGCACCGATCCCCTGCCAGAGATAATCGAGAGCTCGGGAGTTCCAGTATTTTGGCTGGACAAAACTCCTTCCAAGCTCCAGGCCCTGTTCAAAATAGAAAGAAAACCCTTCTTCAAATTCGAACAGTGTACTCGTATACAGTCCATCCACATCGAAATCCTCAATGACCCTTGAACAGTCGCCAATGCGGTAAGCCCCTGCGATCTCCAGTGCTTCGTCATCCCAGATAATAAGGTGTTCATAATAAAAATCATACTCATCGATATCGCGTTTCCTGCCGCTGCCCTCACCTACATGCCGAAAAGAGATCTCACGAAGCCTTCCGATCTCTTTAAGTACACAGTTTTCCTCTGCTGTTTCGTAAAGGATGATCTTCTTCCCGTCTTTTGTCTCTCCCAGCAGCATCCCTTCTTTGAGCGCCTGTTTTATCTCCGCAGGTGCCTCTGCTGAAGCAATGCCATTCTCGACACGGAAAAGAGGTTTCTTCTTTTTGGCTACCCTGTAAAAATGTTTGCGAAGAAGCTTTACCGACTCCCTTGAAGAAAGAGCAGGCATATTGTAACTCTCATAGGGGATCACTTTGCCTACGGTAAATCCGATGGTCTTGCCTCTTGCTTTGAACATCTCATGGGGTATCAATGCAGTGGCAAGCGAACGGTTCAGCAGTGAAAGAGCATAAAAACTTTTGGAATTCTTTGCCCGGATATGCACAGGAAGGATCGGCGCCTGCATCTTGCGTGCGATCTTGTAAAATCCTGTTTTCCATGCTGTATCTTTCACACCATTGGGCCGGATACGGCTGACTTCGCCCGAGGGGAAGATGATCACCGCTTTCTCCTGGTCCAGTGCGTCATAGATCGCTTCAAGCGTCTGTTTCCCCATTTTTCCGCTGACATTGTCCACCGGTATGACCAGGTCCTGAAGCTTGTCAAAGTCACCCAGGAAAGAGTTGGCAACGATCTTGATATCTTTTCTGACCTCTTTGAGCAAATGGAGCAGGGCAAGAGCATCCAGTGCTCCCAGAGGATGATTGGCAATGATCACCACCCGTCCGTATGTCGGGATATTATGCATTTTATTCTGCGTAAGCGAGATCGAAACATCAAAGTAGTCTATCACCGATTCTACGAAACTGAACGTATCTTTATGGGCATTGTCCTGTATAAATTGATTGATCTGCTGTTCATGAAAAACACTTTTCATTACCCCGAACAGAACCCGTTTTGCCAACGCAGGAAAAGATTCTATGGCAGGATAGTGATGCGTCATATAATGCTCAACGCTCAACGTCATCATGCGATCCTGTAGGTATAATTGATCTCTTCTATAAGATAATGATGTACCGTTTTGACTTTCTGGTGCTGATGAAACAAGGACTCTACATAATCCCACTCTTCATAAATAAGCTCCATAGCTTCTTCATGGGAAAGAGAGAGGCTCTTTGCCAAACGCTTGGACAGCTTTGCGATCTTCTTTTCCGATACGAATATCTCTTCTTTCATGGTGATCTCCTTTTTTTGAATACCTGAGGTATCCTTTGAGACTATCATCATAAGAAGAAACTGTTACCGTTTAGGAACAAAACGGTAACATATCTGTAATCCCCGATGCTGCGGCAGGATCGTCCTGGATTTTGCAAAACACTCTCTTTATCCTGCTTTCAGGATCACCCGTTGAGTGTATTTTTCCAGTTTTTTTTCAAATTCATGCATCGATGTCTGCAAAAGAAGCTTCTCTTTTTTTTCTACCTGACAGGCATACTCTGCTTCAAAGCGTTCAAGTTTTATCTTTTTGTACAGTTCTATGATCTTTACATTGGTCAACCCGCCCAGGAAGTTTCTCAACAGCAGCAGTTCTTCTTTTCTGTACGCTTTCTCGGAAAGTGCTTTTTTCTTTAATGCCATGAACTCTTCCCTGTAGGTACTGCTGTCTATGAATGCCATATTGAACGTCCCGTTGACAAAATAGTTCACCACAGTCGAGAAGTAATGTCTAAAAGGTTTTTTAATGTTTTCAACTTTTTTGGAACCCCATATGTAAGTAGCGGCGACTGTTTGAAAATCTCTTCTTAACTGTTCTATATCTTCATCGGCCGGTACCAGTTTGCCCTCTTCTGACAGCATAAAGTTTCTGTTGAAGGCCATAGAAAGACTGTTCATGATATTCTGAAATTCCGTTTTGGCATGGCTCTCCCTGTCAAGCAGCAGGACCAAAAGCGCTTTGACCGGCATTTTGTCACTATGCACCTGCTTTGTCTGTACAGGATTTTCCATATTCAGAGTGACCAGTTTGCGGATATCTTTAATACGCACTTTGCTTTTAAGGCTTCGCACCAGTATCTCTTTGAGCTTCTGCTTCGAATAGATATTGAGCGCATCGATAATATCGGTCACACGATACCTGTTCTCGTCGGCAAGATCCATCGCCTGGCAAAGGATGGTTTTGCCTGTGCGATTATGGATCTTCATACCTTTTGACGCAAGGTATTCTTCTTCCAGGTCGATAGCATAATGCAGATCCTCTTCCATAGAGAGGTATTCGGGATATTCCCTGAGATCTTTTTTGCGCTTGAGCAGTGAAGCCAGAGCATAGCGTCGTATATCTTCAGGCAGAAGATCGAATAACCCGTACTTTTCAATGCGCCTGAAATTGTTCATATTGGCATTGAACCGCACAGGCACATCAAACCCGAGAGAGGCCTTTTGCAATACTTTGTCCAGTATTGCCTCACCGTCATGGCTGAATGCCGTGTGCCCAATGTCATGCACCAGACCTGTGATCTTGGCGATCTTGAAAAAATTCAGATCGATATCATTCCCAAGCCCTCTGCTGACATGGTTCACGATATATTCCGTACCCAAACCCACTTCGACCGAATGGCTGTAGCGGTTGCGTATACTGTCTTTTGTTTTTTTGGAGAGATACATCGGGATGTCTTTCATTCTCACAAATATTTTATGCCCGACGATGTGCATTTCGCACTCTTCTACCAAACTGCTTCCTGTGAGCCCTACCAAACAAACCCTTTATTTTTTACTTTTAGCAGTGCCATCAATTGCCTGTACCACTCCTCTTGGGTTGTCTCTTCTGCATATTGAAGTTTCACTTCGATCCCCGAAGCGGAGATATGACTCTCTTCTATATGTTTCGGCGGTATTTTCAATACACCAGTACAATACTCTTTTGCATAATGCTGATGACTAAAGCCCCGTAAAGACCAAGCCGCATCCAACTCCATAATGGGAATGAGTATTCGCTGATTCATGCACACTCCTTGAGAAGCTAAGCATAAACTAATTTGGTAACAAAAAGGTATCAGGGGGAGGAAAAGGAGAAAAGAGAAAGTATCAAGGGATGAAACGATCATCCCTTTTTATTTACGGTTTGAAGAAAAGACTGGTTTATGCAGCTTTTTTAATCGCTTTTTTGGCTGCTTTTTTAGCTGCTTTTTTCTTTGTCGGTGCTTTTTTCAAGACAACTTTGGTCACTTTTTTTGCAACGGCTTTCGTGTTTTTCTTCTTGATCACTTTTTTCGCTGCTGCTTTTTGCGTTGCTTTTTTCACAACACTCTTTACTGTTTTTTTCTTGAGAACTTTTTTTGCCATAAGACATTCCTTTAATTTTTTTATAATTCATTACCAATAGTAATAAATTATAGAGATTATACATGAATTATACATATATGTCAAGCAGATAAAGAAAAATACATCCTAATCTGTGCTATGATTTGGTTACATGTTGGTTACAAGGGGACAAAGGATGACTTTTATTGAGTTTAAAAAAATGCTTTTGGATGCAGAGATCAGCCTGCCGCAGTTTAGCAGATTGATACAGGTAAGCGAAAAAAATATACAATCCTATAAAAAGAAGGGCGAAGTTCCCAACCCCATCGCTGTAGCCGCAACCTGCTTTGCCCACATGCATAGGGCAGGGATGGATTATCGTACGATTATTGGAGCCCTTGAACTCAAAGCCAAAACCAAAAAAGGTGCAGGTTTTGCAAAAAAGAAAAAGAAAGAAAATGCATCCAAAGAAACATAAGGGCCATAAAACCGCTTATATTAATTTGTAACCCACTCCCCATACCGGAGCGAAATACTCTTTCTCTCCCTTGGGGTCTATTTTCTTTTTCAGTCTGTTCATCGCCACATTGATGGTCTTGTCATGAAACGCTGCACTGTCATCGCCCCATACCTCATCACGGAGAAAATCTCTGTCAAGAGGCTGTTTGGGTGTTTTGACAAAAGTATACAGCAGCTTGAATTCAAGATTCGTCAATTCTACAGGGCGGTCATCGACATAGATCTCCCGATTCTGCAGATTGAGCAGAATATCTCTGTATTTTATTTTGTGTGAAGCGCTCTCCCCGTTTCTTTTCAAAATAGCATGAATACGAAGCAGCAACTCTTTTGCGTTGAAAGGTTTGGTCATATAGTCATCCCCGCCCGCGAGAAACCCCTCTTCGATGTCGCTGTCCTTGTCCCTTGCAGTCAGAAAGATCACCGGAATATCATAACCGATCTCACGTATCCCCTCCACAAAACGGCTCCCCTCTACGCCGGGAAGATTCCTGTCTACGATCATCAGGTCAGGATTCTCCTCTTCGAGAAACTGCTCAACATTCTCTGTAGAAAGAAATCCTGTAACATCATACCCTTCTTTGGAAAGATGATACTCTATAAGCTCCAGAATATCCGATTCGTCTTCAATCACGACGATCTCTATATTTTTCTTTTTCATCCTGCCATCATAATATGTATTGATAACATTTTTATTACACTCTCGAGGCTGGGGGTTTTAGCCCCGAAAAAGTGGTATAGCCCATATATCAGGAAGCAAATCCCTTGATCATGTAGAAAATAACTGCGGAGAGGAAGGCGGCGGCAGGCACGGTAATGACCCATGCGGCAACGATCTTTTTGACCATTCCCCGCTTGACATAGTTCTCTCTCAGCGCACGTTTGAGGCTTTTGACCTTTTTCTTTTGGCTCTTTTGTGCATTCAAAAGCTCTACCTGCCTTTTGTAATCCTCCTCGCTCTTCAACAACTCAAGTTCTCTTTTGATCGCTTCAAGTTTTTCCACTTCAGTCTGCAGTTTATGCTGCTTCTCATCCATATTTTTGCTGTCAAGCCATTCCCTGAGGAAACCCACACCGAACACTGCACCGACCGCAATGTGCGTGGAAGAGACCGGCAAGCCGAGCTGTGAAGCGATGACCACCGTGATCGCCGCTGCCATCATAATGGAGAAAGCTCTCATCTGGTCGAGTTCCGTAATTTCCGATCCGACCGTTCTGATGAGCCGTGGACCATACAGAGCAAGGCCGATGGAGATACCCACGCCTCCGACAACCATCACCCACAAAGGGATCGCCGCTTTCTTCGCCACCATCGCGTGCATGAGAGAATCATACACCGCAGCAAGAGGCCCCACGGCATTGGCAACATCGTTCGCGCCATGCGCAAAACTGAGCAAGATCGCAGAGAAGATCAGCGGGATCGTGAACAAAATATTGATATCTGCTCTGTTTTCGCCCAGCCCC
>JALSTF010000118.1 GCA_026983895.1 Sulfurovum sp. | reverse complement strand
CTCTTATAAAATCTTACATTTGCAAAACCCATTGTGAGCATTACCTATTATTAGAGATGCCCTTAAATATAATGCAGGAGAATACATTGACTTTAAAAGAAAGAATCAAAAACGATATTAAAGAGGCAATGAGAGCCAAAGATACTGCCAAGAGGGATACGCTCCGCAACATACAGGCGGGTATCAAACAGATAGAAGTCGATGAGAGAAGAGATGTCACAGACGCTGATGTCGAAGCGATCATGATGAAATACCTCAAGCAGAGAGAAGATGCGAAAACCCAATTTGCCAATGGCGGACGCGACGACCTTGTCGCCAAGGAAGAAGCAGAGATCATTATTGTCAAAAGCTATCTTCCTGAACCCATGAGCGATGAGGAACTTGAAAATATACTCAAAGAAATCGTTGCCCAGACAGGAGCAGAGAGTATGAAAGACATGGGAAAGGTCATGGGTGCCGCCAAAGCCAAAGTAGGCAGCCGCGCCGATGGAGGAAGGATCAATCAGATCGTGAAAAGGTTATTGGCTTAACGCTCTCTCAGGGTGATAAATATGCACCCTTGCACGGTCATTTACCGTATTTGACCTCACGGATCGCAGCAGTGATATCGTCCTGACGCATAAAGTGCTCACCCACCAGAAAAGCATCCGCTCCCATTTTAGAGATCTCAACCACTGTTTCATGATCATTGATGCCGCTTTCGGCAACGATGATCTTTCCGTTGGGAATGAGAGGAATGAGCTTTTCGGTCAGACGCATATCCATCTCAAAAGTTTCCAGGTTCCGATGGTTGATCCCAATAATGGTCGCTCCGGCAAATATCGCTTTGATCAGGTCAGTTTTGTCATGGATCTCTACCAGCACTTCCAATCCAAGATGCAGGGCATATTCATAAAGCTCTTTAAGCTCTTTGCGAGACAGTGCTTTGGCGATAAGCAAAATATAGTCCGCGCCGAATGCCAAGGCTTCTACGATCTGGTACTTGTCGACAATAAAATCTTTTCTAAGCAGAGGAATACTCACATAGCGGCGTACCATCCCAAGATATTCCTTGTCACCCTGAAAAAAATGCGGTTCAGTCAAAATGGAAAGAGAATCCGCCCCGCCCTTTTCATAGGCCTGGGCAATGACCATCGGATCAAAATCTTCACGTATCACACCTTTGCTCGGACTTGCCTTTTTGACCTCGGCAATGATACGGTAGGGATTTTCAGGGGTTGAACGCAGTGCGGATTGTACATCTTTGGGAACGAAAGGGTTGTAGGCCAGGGAACGTCCCAGCCACTCTACAGGGTAGTCTACTTTTCTTTTTTCCAGATCTTCTCTGGTCTTTTTAATGATCTCATCTAAAATCTGCGCCATGGGCTCTCTCTTTTAAAATTTTATCGGCATTATACCCTAAGAGGCTGAACGCTTTTTACACTTCCTGATCGCATCCCAATGCTCAGCGATTTCTGGTTCCTTAAGCCCCTCCTGATCGACCACACGCTTCATCATCCGATAGGCTTCCATGCATCTATGTTCCTTATAGTATCCCCATGCCAGGGAATCCAGATAGTACGTGTTGTCAGGCTGCTGCACCAGAGCATCTTCAATGACCTTTATGCCTTTTTTGACATCGACATCTTTATCGATCAGCGTATAGCCGTAGTAATTGAGATAGATACTGTCATCGACACCCAGGCCGATCGCTTTCTCAAAGTAGGCAATGACATGATTGATCATCTTTTTGTCATTTTTATCTTTTGATTTTTCAAAAAGAAGTATCCCCTTCTCAGCGATCCAACGCGGATCCTTCTGCTCCTTATAGAGTTTGTCAGTCAGCAAAAAAGCTTTATCAAAAAGTTTTTTCTGCTTATAGAGTTCATAAAGGATATAGTCGGCATTTTTGTCCTTCACTTTTTCAAGGTAGGCTATGGCACCGTCAAGGTCTCCTTTATACGCATAGGAATCAATGATCTTGCTTAGGTACTTTACATCCTTCTCTTTTTCATAAAGTGCCTTATACGTACTGATAAGTCCGTCAATGTCATTCTCTTTAACATACAGATCCAGCAGCTTGAAGTAGACTGCATCCGAGGTCAGGTTATTCATACGCCGGTGCGTTTCAAGCAGCTGTATCGCCTTTTTTCTTTGAGAGGTATATTCATCCATGATACTTGCCAAACGGAGAAGAACATTTTCATTGGAAGTCTGGGTATACACTTTCTCCAAAAGCGCTTCTGCTTTCTTGAAATCTCCGGTATACAGATAGGGATTTGCCGCAAGATCAAGATCGGAAGGTTTGCTGGAGTGTTTCAACAGTATCTCGGCTTCACTCTTTGCATCCTCTGTTCTTTTGGCTGTCAGATAGAGAGGGATCAGCAGTCTCCTGACCTCCAAAGTGTTCGGGTGGGATTCATCCCATGTTTTCAGTTGTTTGATACTTTCATCAATATGGATCTTCCCCATCAGAGAGGAGGCCACTTCTCTGAACAGATACTCTTTTGCCCCTGTCCGGTCATACAGTGTTTTAAAAACCTCTCTGCTCAGGTCATACGCATGATACTCTTCAAACAGAAGTCCCTGAATGATCAGTGTATCATTGCTGACGATATTCAATTCTTTAGCCTGTAGCGTACCTGTCCATACTATGAACAGGATAAAAATGGATTGTATTATACGATTCCGGGACACTCTTTTCTCACCTCTTCTTCATCTTGTTTGAATTGTTCCCAAAAGGGAAAAGTACGGCATTGCAGCGGCCGTACGGGATATATCGTGCATCGCTCCGTTTTCTCATCGAAGAAGATACAGGCAAAATTGTCTTCAGCCAGTTTTTTTTCGACCAGAGAATAGCGATGCTTCACTTTCTTTAAATACATTGTAGCAAATTCTTCTACCGAAAGGTTAACGAACTGGGCCATGTTCACTATTTCATCATACTTGGCCCAGATATAGCCGCTCTCTCCTG
>JALSTF010000117.1 GCA_026983895.1 Sulfurovum sp. | reverse complement strand
TGACCAGGGTCGAAATGGCCTCTTTGGTTATCAGCCCTTCATCCAACATTATTTCAATAAGTTTGACCATTTATAGATTTCTCCTCTAAAAAATATACAGTATCCTACTGCTATACTTTGCCTTTTTTGATTTTCATCAACAATATCTTTGCTTCTGTCGAATTTGTTTGCTGGATATATTTTGACAAAATTCGAATAGCTTCATTTTTATGCCTGCGTTTCACCTTTGCTTTGGCAAATAACAAAATACTCTCTTCATTACGACTGTCCACATTGTTTGTCTGCAAAGCCCAGTATTCAGCTTTTTTGTATTTTCCCATTTTATAATAGGCTCTTGCAAGGAAGAGCGAATCAGCCGGGTCCTGTGTCTCCCTAAATCGTGCAGCAACCTCTTTATAGGCATGTGAAGCAGATACCTTTTTTATATTTAAATGTACTTTTTTATGAGGGTTTTCTTTTTTTGCCGCTTTTTTTGCTGCAGACGGCATCTCGGTCGTAACAATATGCATTTTGACTCTTGGTTTTTTGCGTATCGGCTTATTGTTTGCAAGTGGAAGATCCTCTACTATTTCATCAGATATTCCCTCGCTTGATACTTTTAAAGATTCTTCATGTACAGGTTTGGCAACTTCTATACGATCCAACGGTTTGTTTGCGATAAAGACCAGAGAGGTATGTTGCGTTTTAGAAGTGCTGTTTGTACCCTTGGAGAATAGTTGATCTATTCCTTTGGTATAATACAAAGCAGCAAGACCCGCTCCTGCAAGAAGTACAAATGCAGCTATAACAATATAGGGACGTCGCTTTTTCCTTCTATATTTTTTCCACTCTTCTTCTAACGGTTTTATGTCATACATTGATATATCCTAATTTCAATGCCGCCATTTCAATGATCCTTTTGGGGATCTTGTCATAATGTATCTTTGAAGGTTCATGCCTATCGTAATATTCACAGATCTCAAATATAGTGAACAGCAGTTTATTGCATTCCCTGAAATTACCCCCGGTGAATTTATGGATAAGTTTCAACTCTTTTTCTTTCATGCTGTTGGCTGTCTCAAAAAGATTTTTTTTCAGAAGTTTTTTATGAATATAATTCGTCAAATCTTCCTTGTTGGCATTTTTCAGTTCGATCACTTCCCAGATACGCGACTGAAAATGCTCTTTGGCGATCAGGTCCTCATTTTCCGTCTTATGTAAAGAAACAACAAATTTCACAGCACGGCTGTCTGAAAGAAGACGGATCTTCTCCATCAGTTCCGGACCATACATTTGTGCCTCATCCAGAAGAATAATAATCTCTCTTTCACCTCTCAAGTTCTTGCAAAAATCCACTAATGCAGAAAAATTCACCTCTGTATTTTTAGGCAGATCTTTTCCTGTCAATACTTTAAATAATTTATGAAAAAACTCTTTTTCACTGATGGAAGGGGTGTCAAAATAGTAAATCTCTTTTTGATATTTCAGTTTTTGCTGGATCCGGTTAAGCAAAATACTTTTCCCTGTACCAGGACGGCCAAAAAGAAGGATCATTTTAAGGGGTTTGTCAATACTGTGCTCCAACTGTTTGTATGCAGTAACGGAAGTACCCAATTCAATGTAGTCATCGATATCAATTGAATCGATGAATACATTTTTTGCAGATTCGTATCTACTTTTCATTGAGCTTTGTATATCCAAGGTCTTTAAGTGTTACAGACTTGGATGTTTTTATAATATGCGGTGTAATAATGAGGACCAATTCTTCCACTCTGTTGATCTTCTCTTCATGTTTAAACGCATACTCCAGCAGAGGAATATCCCCCAATAACGGTACCTTATTGATCTTCGTACCAGTACTGGAAGTGATCAACCCCCCAAGGATTGCGTGTTCACCGTCTTTTACTTTGACTACAGAAGCAATCTGTCTTCTGATAAGATCAGGCGGAATATTTCTTGCACCTACCTTGGAACTGACATCGTCTATCGTCTCAGAAATGGATGGGTTGATCTTTAGCGTAATAACACCGTTGCTGCCTATCTCAGGAGTAATATCAAGCAAAATACCGGCAAAGACAGAGTTCACAACTTCGCCCTCAGCTGTATTGGCATTGTTGCCTGTTCCAAGCGCACTGGTCGATTTTATTTTGTAGAACAATTCCCTACCTACACTGATCAATGCCGGCTGGTTGTTCAAAGTCATGACCCTTGGGCTGGAGATCGCTTTAACATCTCCCTGAGTAGCAAGAAATTTAACTACTTCATTAATTTGTGCTTTTCCTGTGAATTGTACTAATTTTGCCTTGTTGGGCTGTGTATCCTGTGCAAATGTCGCATCGGTAATACCTGTCAATTGATCAAAGGTATAGGATGCCACATTCTTTTGTGCCATTGCCAGTGAATTGACAGTAAAGTTCTGTAGTCCGTACAGTTGTGACCAATCGACACCCGTCGTACGGCTGTCATCGAATTTGACTGCCAAGATCCTAACATCGATAAGTACCTGAGTTTTGATCTGTCTGGTCAATGCACTGATATACCTTGCAACTCTGTTAATCTGTCTTGCCGTACCGGTGACTGTTACCATGCCTGCTTCGGGGTTTACGATAGGGGCGAGAGGATTATATTCCCAAACCTGACCATCGGGACCTGTCCATCCATCACCTGTTTTTGTATAATGGGTACTTCCGTCAGCCGCACCGATCAAAATACGTTGTATCTCCTGCTCGACAGTCTGCCAGAATCTAAATTCATCATTACTTTCAATGGAAATACCCGTTCGGCTCATACTGTTACTTCCGCCACCTCCTTGTCCCCCGCTGCCGCCGCTACTGCTTCCGGAACCTTGCGCTCCCTGAGCAGAATTGGCAGAATTGGCAATCGTCACATTCGCGTTGCTTTTCCCAATTCTCTGGCCGGAAATATAATGGATTTTGAATGTACGGGTAATCAAATAGGAAATTGTCAGTTTATTGCCTTTTAGCGTATAGTAAAGGTCATTATCTTTCAGGATCGTATTGAGAAAACCTTTGAGTGTAGCGTTCTTCAATTTCACATAGTAGAGTTTTTTGTTCATTCTCTTTTTGGCTGAATCATCTTTGACATTAACAGTCAGATCACATGTCTCTGCCAAATTCTCAATCACATCTCCGATCGTGAGTTTACTGTCGATTGTAACACTGAAAAGTTTTGTTGAACAACTTCCAGCGACTACACTGTTTGTAAAACCGATAAGCATGAAACATGCAATAACGAATTTTGTTCCCTTGTTCCGTATTGTCTTCATTTTATTCCCCTTCTTCTAACTGAATGAAATTATCTCTTTTTTCATGAAGAAATAATTTTTTTATTTGATTACCATTTTTCAATACAACACCTCTTTTACCGATATATTTTAATGTATATCCCAAAATATTATCACCAACGCTTTTCCATGCATCATTAATATAGGCTTTATTATTCATGATAGCATGCAATGACAACTTTGCTTCCTCCTGTATTACTATCGGTGCTACAAATACAGTAACATTGTTCTCTTCTCTCTGGACTACAAACGGCTCCTTTGTACGGTCCAGTGTCGCAAGATCAATACCTTCTCTTTTTTCATGCACTTTAAGGATCATATTCTGTATTTGCTTGATCGAAAGATCTGCATTAAGAGACAACACCAGAATTCCAGGAATTAATAGTAATTTTTTCATTAGTGGTTTATCCCCCATACAGAAATATTAATATCAGCAGCAATCTGCGATCCATTGCCGTCCAATGCCAGTTTTGTACCATAAATATCGGTAACCAATGTATTTTGTTCCAATTCATTCATGAATTTAACAATATTCTTATAACTGCCCTTGCAACCTATACCGATTTCAAGCACATGTCCAAAACTGCCTTTATTATCGATATAATCATTGGTAATATATTTAATATCAACATTCTGAACTTCCGCTCTATCAGTGATCGAATTCAAAAAAGTCGACCAGCTTTTTTGGTTGAACAACATATCGGAAAGTTGTCGGATATTGCTGTCAATAAATGTGATCTTTTTATTCAAAGCCGCGATCTGTTTTTTCTTTTTTGAAATATCATTACTGTATTTCTTGACATAATATTCCCGATTACCACCTACTGTAATAGAGTTCAGGTATGTATTGTTGTCAGCAATGCTTTTTTGTATGTTTTTCTTGGTAATTTCACTCTTCTTATACTTCTCTTCCGTATAGGGAAGCAGATAAGCATAGGCGAGATAGGCAATAATACCCGCCACACCTAAAATAATGAGCCATTT
Organism: Sulfurovum sp.; assembly: GCA_026983895.1. Lineage (GTDB taxonomy): Bacteria > Campylobacterota > Campylobacteria > Campylobacterales > Sulfurovaceae > Sulfurovum. The sequence continues at coordinate 9,321 of JALSTF010000117.1, read as the reverse complement.
TTCGCTTTCTTTTTTAGGCGCAAAATAATTGTCAAGTTCTTCAAGTTTATCTTCTATAAATCTCATCTTAAATCCACCTTTAACAGACCTTTGTAGTATGCACTTTCCGGATCTTTTTCTATCAATTCAATATCAATAGAGTTCAATTCATTAAAGTGTGTATCTGAAATATCCTTTATCAACTCTGTCAGTTTTCTGTCATCAGAACTTACCAAAGAAAGCCATACAGTATTATCCTTGGTATAAATCATATCCACATGGACATCATGTTTTGCAAGATCCTTGGCAAGTGTATAGAATATTTCAGATTTGAGACGATAATTGACTTTTTTATTATATATGGATTCAAGTGTTTTGGTTTTCCCTCCATATGTTTTGGTAAGCGTTGCGATCTGTTTATCCAAACCTGCAATAATCTGTTTCTTTTTACCCAGAATCTTTTTATATTTGTTCGCTTCAGCAGTAAGTTTGTCATTTTGTATCTTTAGCGCATATATCTTGGCTTCATTGGCATAGGATCCAACCAGATAGACCAAAGGATATGCCAAACCTACAGAGATTGCCGCCACAGTTGCAATAATGAACTGTCCGCTGGCACGATTGATGAATGATGGCGGGCGGGGGAACATCGTTAGATTGACAACTGACGTTTCATCATCCAGATAATCCAAAGAACTTAAAAGCATGAGGTACTGCAGCTGATCCGTATACCATTCATCACTGCTTACATGATAGTCAAAGTTGAAATCCGCAGAATTCAGTCCCAAATAATTCTCACTGTAGTCATCCAGTCCGATAATCGGTCCCTGAACACTTCCTATGAACATATTATCTATAGTTTCAAGCTTGAAAGCCCTTTTGATATAAATAATAATATCATTGATAGTAATAAAGACTTCACCAAAGATCTTCATGAAGTTTTGCTGATAGGTACTGTCAGTCGTTTTCAGACCTTCTGATTCCAATACAGTAAAGAACTCCTTTTCATCCACTTTCTCTCCAACGAGTTCACAATATTTGTCATACAACTGTTCGAGAGAGAAGTCGATAGATTTAGAGTAAAGATATTCGCCATTGTTGTAAAAGGTCACTGATGCATCAAAACGGCTAAAATATACAAAACAATGTACTCCGTTGTCTTGAAGGATCTCTCTCTTATAGATAGTTTTATAAAGAAGAGGTGCCGGGATGATAAGATCAAGGTATTTCGTTTGATCCTTTATTGGCAGGAAAAGCGATTCAAGGACTTCAGGCTGAGCCACGAAGATATGGAATTCTCTTTCTTCTGCCGTAGTTTCCACTTCTTCATAGGAGATCACATAGTCACTGGCCTGATCCAGTCCCAGATCTTCATATGCTTTGATATCCAGGATATCCTGAATATCCTCTTCAGGGATACTGCGACTCAAATGTACAGTTGTTGTAATAATATCCTTATTGCTTACATAAGAAGTAATAAAGTTGGACTTGTTGAAACTGAGCTTTTTCAAAGGCTCCAGCTTATCACCCTTATAGATATACTTCCTATCGGTATAGGCATTAAGTATTACAATGTTTTTCAGATCCGATCTCGATTCGTTCGACGATTTTTTTTCCACCACCATATTAAACTTCCTTGTTTGTTAGCCAATTATATATGTTATAATATTAAAAAACTCTTACAAAGTTATATTTTTTAGTAAAAATATAACTTTTTTTAATTATTTATCATATAAATATCCGCCCAGGCGTTAAAATAGGCAAAACTACATCAAACAATATAGCCGAATTCTTCCAGACTTTCCCTGTTCTTGCTCCATCCCTTTTTTACAGAGACATGCAAATCCAGATATATTTTCTTACCCGAGAAATATTCCATCTGTTCACGGGCCAATTTTCCTACACGTTTGATCCCTGCTCCCCTTTGACCAACGATCATCCCTTTTTGCGTCTCTTTTTCCACGACAATGGTTGCATAGACCTTATCCATTGTTTCACTCTCTTCGATCTTCTCGATCGTCACATCACTTTCATAGGGGATCTCGTCACTGAGATTCTCGAAAATGGATTCACGGATCAGCTCTTTGTAGATATCGCGGATATTCTCTGTCGTCAGAATTTCAGTATCATAAAGAAAAGGAGACTCAGGCAAATGTTTTGCGATCTCATCAAGCAATGGCTTTTTCCCTACCTTTTTATTGACAGAAAAAGGAATGATCGCCTCAAATCGGTCCTGATACTTCTGATACTCTCCGAGTTTCTTCAGGATATCCCTCTGTTTTACATGGTCTATCTTGGTCAGCACAACGATATGTCTGGTATTTCTGGCTTCATTCAAGGTAAGGAACTTCTCATATTCGGAAAGCTTATCTGTCACAGGTGCAAGAAATACGATAAGATCGGCATCTCCCATTGCCTTGAGTGCTTCATCAAGCATGAACTTGTTCAAAAGTCTCTCTTTTTCATGAATACCCGGTGTATCTACAAAAATGATCTGTGCATTCTCGTGCATGACAATGATATTCATCCGTTTACGTGTAGCTTGCGCTTTTTTGGAGACCATAGCCAGTTTTTCACCGACAAGGTAGTTCAAAATGGTACTCTTGCCCGCATTGGGCCTTCCAACGACTGCAACAAACCCTGCTTTGGTATCTATTTTTCCATTATTAAACATTTATCTTCCATTTCTTATGTTAAAGGATATATCTTGTAGTGTCTTCATCTTCGACCACTTTTCCTATTTTCTCTTTCACCAGTCTTTTATCTATAACCACTGTTTCACCACTGTGTTCATCCGCAGAAAAACTGATCTCTTCGAGTATCTTTTCCATCACGGTATGCAAGCGTCTTGCGCCGATGTCTTCAGTTTTTTCATTCGCCGTTAAAGAAAAATGGGCAATAGCACGCAGTGCATCTTCTTCAAATACAAGATCGACATTTTCAACCTTAAGCAGTGCCTGATACTGTTTGACCAACGAATGTTTCGGTTCGGTCAAAATACGGTAAAGGGTCTCTTCGTCCAAAGAATCAAGTTCAACCCGCAAAGGGAATCTTCCCTGAAGCTCAGGGATCAGATCACTTGGTTTGCTCAAATGGAAAGCACCTGCCGCAATAAAAAGAATATGGTCCGTCTTTACTGGCCCCAGCTTCGTATTTACGGTGGATCCTTCTACGATAGGAAGCAAGTCTCTTTGTACACCTTCCTTGCTCGGATCCTGTCTGCCCTGAGAATTGGAAGGTACGGCGATCTTGTCTACTTCATCCAAAAAAACAATGCCGCCCTTCTCTACTTTCTCCAGTGCCAAAGTTTTCAACTGTTCCTCATCCAGCAGGGTCTCGCTAGCCTCCTGCGCCAGGATCTTCTTGGCTTCTTTCACTGTCACCTCTTTTTCAGGTCCTTTTTTCCCCATACCGCCAAGTACTTTGACGATCGATTCTTGTACCTGGATCATTTGTGGCGGCAAGCCTTCTTCCGGCATTTGCGGCTTGTTTGGCATGATCACTTTGATCTTGAGATGGTCCAGTTCGCCTTTGGCGAACTTTTCCTGCATCCTTGCGAACGAAGCATTATACTCGGTCTGTTTCTGCTCGCTCGCGCCGGCAGGGAGCGGGGGCAGCAGTTTTTCAATGATCTTGTTCTCTATATAGTTCTCGATCTTCTCTTTATTCTTCTCGTTCTCGCTTTCGCGAACGATCCCCATTGCCGTAGCCGACAGATCACGGATCATTGATTCAACATCACGTCCGACAAATCCTACTTCCGTGTATTTGCTCGCTTCGACCTTAATGAAAGGAAGATGCATCATCTTTGCCAGGCGTCTTGCAATTTCCGTCTTTCCGACACCGGTACTTCCGATCATCAAGATATTCTTAGGTGTCACATCCTGCTGCATCTCTTCATCAAGCTGCATACGGCGGTAGCGGTTCCTCAACGCGACAGCAATGGTCTTCTTCGCATCATTCTGCCCGATGACATAAGCATCCAAATGCGAAACGATCTCTTTGGGTGTCATATTATCCACTCTCAATTCCTTTTTTTACAATTCCAATATCTTGATATTTTTATTGGTATAGATACAAAGATCTCCGGCAACCTCCAGCGATTCCTGTACCAGTTCTCTCGGCTCCAGGTTTGCATGCTTGTCCAAAGCTCTTGCCGCGGAAATAGCATAGTTCCCGCCGCTGCCTATGGCTGCGATCTTACCATCCTGCGGCTCTACCACATCTCCTGTACCGGAGAGTATAAAAATATGTTCCTTGTTCAGAACGATCATCATCGCTTCAAGCTGGCGCAAGTGTTTGTCTTTTCGCCACATTTTGGAAAAACCGATGACCGATTTGAAAAGATCCCCTCTTTTCTCGGCCAATATCCCCTCGAACATATCAAAGAGGTTAAAAGCATCAGCCGTACTTCCGGCAAATCCGGCAAGGATCTTCCCCTCATACAGAGTACGGATCTTTGTGGCATTGCTTTTGAGTACGGTATTTCCGAATGTCACTTGGCCATCGCCGCCGATAACTGCTTGCCCATCCCCTTTATATCCCAGTATCGTAGTCGCATCAAACATGCTTAAATACCCACTACTTCTACTTTCAATGAGGCATGGATACCATGCCCGAGTTTGGCATCGACTTCATGGATGCCGGTAGATTTCAATGCTTTCTTCAGGTTGATATGTTTCTTGTCCAGCTCAATGCCAAGCTGCTCTTTGATCGCAGACGAGATGTCTGCATTTCCTACCGATCCTTTGATCCCTACCGGTGCAGACTGTTTTTCGATGCGGATAGTCGCCTCTTCAAGTTTCTTTTTTTCCGATTCAAAACGCGCGATCTCTTCTTTGAGCTCTTTTTCTCTGCGTTCCTGCTCCGCTTTCCAATGCTCTACCACTTCCGGTGTTGCCAGTTTTGCCAAACCTTTATTGATGAGGAAGTTCTGTCCGTAACCATCCTTTACCTCTTTGATCTCACCGGCTTTTCCAAGAGATTTTACATCTTTTATCAATAATACTTTCATCTTGTTCTATCCTTTGCTTCATATATTGACAATATTTTATCCAAAGTTTGTTAATGTGTATGATACAATCTCGAAAATATTTGACAGGATACCTATATTATTATGTTTAAAGAATTCAAAATCGATGATCTGGAGCGTTTTCCTCAAAAGCTTGATACACTGCTTAATAAGCAGAGAAACCAAATAGACGAGATCACAAACAATCGTGAAATATCTTACGGAGAGGTTCTTAAACCCCTGCAGGACATGGATGAGGAGCTTGGACTCTTCTTTACTCCGCTCTCCCACCTCAACTCGGTCATGAATTCCGAGGAAACGCGCAAAGCATATGAAGCCTCTATTCCCCTGCTCTCAAAATTCTCATCTGAAATGGCACAGAACGAGGCACTCTTCAAAAAGATAGAGAAGATCAAAACCAATGATGATGAAGCAAAGACCGTTGTCAAACATGACGTGAGGGATTTTATACTTTCCGGCGTCAAACTTCCCGAAAACGAAAAGAAAAGAATGGAAGAGATCAGTCTGGAACTTTCAGAACTCTCCAATACCTTCTCCCAAAATCTTCTCAATGCTACCAATGCCTATGAACTGGTCATAGAAAATACAAAAGATGTAGAAGGGATGCCTCAAACCGACATTGATGCAGCCACAGAGATTATGGAGGGTAAAACCGTCTATAAATTCACTCTGCAGATCCCAAGCTATCTGGCCTATATGACCTATGGACCAAATCGCCGATACAGAAAACAGCTCTCCAAAGCCTACGCTACGCGTGCACCCGAAAATGCAGAAGTGATCGACCGTATCCTTGCACTCAAACAGGAGAAAGCAGCATTGCTCGGCTTTGAAAACTATGCCCAGTATGCCCTTGAAACACGAGATGCCGGCACACAGGAGGAAGTACTGCATTTTCTCGACAATCTTGCAGATGCCGCACTGCCCCAGGCAAAAGAAGAGCTGATCCAGGTCGAAGCTTATGCAGCAAGAACAGACGGTATCAAAGATTTTGCCACCTATGATCTGGGATATTACAGCGAAAAACTCAAAAAAGAGAAATTCGACTTTGACGATACGATGACGAAACCTTATTTTGAACAGGAAAAAGTGTTGAAAGGGATGCTTGATATCGTCTCGGAACTCTTTTCTGTCACTTTTGAACCTGTTGATGTCCCCACCTGGCATCCCTGTGTCAAGCCTTTCGATATTTATGAGAACGGCACACTTTCCGGCCGTATCTATTTCGACCTTGAAGCACGCAGGGAGAAACGCGGCGGCGCCTGGATGAATGACTGGGAGACACACTTCATCGATACAAAAGGCAAAGAGCATCTGGCCTCTGCTTTTGTTGTCTGCAACTTTGCCGCTAAAACCAAAACCGCACCTTCTCTCCTGCGTCATGATGATGTCGTAACACTTTTTCATGAAATGGGTCATGCCATTCACCACCTTTTTGGAAAGTGCCATGAACGCTCTGTTTCCGGTATTAACGGTGTCGCATGGGATGTGGTCGAATTCCCTTCACAATTCCTTGAGAACTTCGCTTATGAAGCAGCCATTTTAAAACGTTTCGGCTTCCACTATGAAACAGGGAAGCCTATTCCCGAGACATTGATGGTAAAGATCAAAGAGACCAAAAATTTTCAGGCTGCACTGGGTATCCTCAGACAGGTAGAGTTCTCTCTTTTTGATTTTAAATTGCACCAGAAACTCTATCAGGGAAAAGCCGTTCAGGATCTTCTTGACAGCATCAGAGAAAAGACCTCGCTTCTTAAAATACCGAGTTACAACAAATTTCAACATGGATTCGCTCATATTTTTGCCGGAGGATATGCCGCAGGCTACTACAGTTACAAATGGGCTGAAGTACTCTCCGCAGATGCTTTCTTTGAATGCCTCGATGAGAAAGAAGGCTTCAACAAAGCACGTGCCAAAGGCTACAAAGAGATCATCCTCGCCAAAGGCGGATCCAAAGAGATGAGTGAACTCTATTATGAATGGCTTGGACGCAAACCGGATATCAAAAGCCTGATCAAACTCTATGAAATAGCTTCCTGAAAGAAGCAAAGGAGAAATATATGCACGAGTATCGTTCCCTGGCCCTGATCATTATCGCTATTTTTGTCATTACACTTGCCGGAGCATATTTCAGTCCCACCTTTTCAGAACAGAAAAGCTTTCTGGAACTCTTCATGATGTTTGGCGCAGTCCTTTTCATTATCTCACTCCTTATTGTCTTTGCGACGATAGGATTGAGATCTTTTATCCTTTATATGGCACTTTTCCTTGCCATCATTATGCAGATGTACGGTGTTGAAGGTGCAGCCCTTTTTGTAGGATTGACCTATTTTGTCTGGGGATCGATATTTGCCATGGAAGTCCTTCTCTTTTACCATGGTCTTAAAAATGCCAGAGAATGGTTTGAACAGCGATATACCTACAAAAGTTTCAAAATGGAATATAAAGCATTCTACCCAATGCTTTGGGTCGCATCCGTATTTTTGGAATGGATCCCCAGTCTGTTGTATAGAGAAAGTTTTATGAAATTCTATCCTGCAGAAGTACTGAAGGATATGGAAAAGATATTACCTGAAAAATAATGAGAGAAAATGATAGCTTCTCTACATTACGACCGTTCCGGTTTCGAAGCTAAAAACGACAAGCAGTTGTCGTTTTTTAACGCCTTTTCCTTCACGGCTTCACTACGTTACGACCGTTCCGGTTTCGAAGCTAAAAACGACAAGCAGTTGTCGTTTTTTAACCCTTCTCATCCTCTTTGCCGAAGCCGAAGAAACGTTTGATACGTTCGCATATTGTTACAGAACCGGTTTCTATTCTGCATACTTCGACTTCATTGTATTTGCCGATAAGCGATTTGATACGCTCAGGCTGTTTTTTACCCTCGATGATAAACCTGAGCGCATTCAGTCGGATAAAGCCCTCTGCATCCTGCTGATTATAAACATCATCCGCCTCAAAGGTAGAGTGTTCTTCTGAGTAAAGAGAAAGGTCTGACTTTCTTCCCACTACTGTCACATTTCCTTTATAGAGCTTCAACTTGACCGTACCCTCTACATTTTCCTGGGTTGCATCGATCGCTGCCTGCATCATCTTTCGTTCCGGAGACCACCAGAGGCCATTGTAGATCAGCTTTGCATATTTGGGCATCATTTCATCTTTGGCATGCGCTTCCTCCCTGTCAAGCGTGATGGATTCTATGGCCCTGTGTGCTTTGAGCATGATCGTACCGCCCGGTGTCTCGTAACACCCTCTTGCCTTCATACCGACCATACGGTTCTCAACAATGTCTATACGCCCGATACCGTGCTTTTTCCCATACGTGTTGAGTGTTTCAAGAATGGTCGCAGGGCTCATCTCTTCACGATTGATCGCAACAGGATCTCCGTTCTTGTAGCTGATGGTGATATATTCGGGCTCATCGGGTGCATTCTCTGGACTGACGGACCAGAGCCACATATCCTCTTCGGGTTCTGCATATGGATTTTCAAGGTGTTCACCCTCGTAAGAGATATGCAGCAGGTTGGCATCCATGGAGTAGGGTTTTGCCTGCCCTTTTCCATCAATATTGATACCATGTTCCTGGGCATAGGCCAAAAGTTTCGTACGAGAGTTCAGATCCCACTCTCTCCAGGGTGCGATCACGGCAATATCCGGATCGAGCGCAAGATAACCAAGCTCGAAACGCACTTGATCGTTTCCTTTTCCCGTTGCCCCGTGAGATACGGCATCTGCACCTGTCTGATGTGCGATCTCGATCTGTTTTTTGGAAATGAGCGGTCTTGCAATGGACGTTCCCAGAAGATATTCCCCCTCATAGATGGCGTTGGCCCGGAACATAGGAAAAACAAAATCTCTGACGAACTCTTCTCTCAAATCCAAAATAAAGATATTCTCCGGTTTGATCCCCATATCCAATGCTTTTTGACGCGCAGGCTCCACCTCTTCACCCTGCCCCAGATCCGCAGTGAACGTCACTACCTCACACTCATACTCATCTTGAAGCCACTTAAGGATGATACTTGTATCCAGGCCGCCGGAATAAGCAAGTACCGCTTTGTTGATCTTTCTTTTTGACATGCAATAGCCTTTAAAATAATATTGCCGCGATTTTAGCGTAAATTTGGTTATGATTTGGTTTACAGGGCGAAGCCGTATTTTTTCAGGATGATCTCAAGTACCGGTTTTTTGTAAGCTCCTGTATGACGAAAGATCTCATTCCCCGCCGCATCGAAAAATATCTGTGTCGGCATCTCTTTGAGTTTGTAGATATCACGGCTTACCAGACGCTCTTTCTGCCCGTCCACAGCATA
>JALSTF010000116.1 GCA_026983895.1 Sulfurovum sp. | reverse complement strand
AAAATATATTGAAAATAAAGAGAATGAGAGTAAATTTGTCTTAATTGATCTGGATTACCCGACATTTTGTCTTTAAAGAAACTATCAAGCTTCTCTCTGTATAATCCGTTACAATTTGATACACAAGAAAGGTTTTCAGGTGTCTGATACCACTTTAATATTACTTGGAGCAGGCAACTCCACACGTTTTGCAAGCAATGTCAAGAAGCAGTGGCTTTATGTAGGAGAAGTTCCCTTATGGCTTCATGTGGCTGAGCACTTTGAAGCGATGGGGGCTTTTAAGAAGATCATCATTGTTTCTTCCGAGGAAGACATTTCCCTCATGGAACACTTTGCAGCGTACCTCTGTGTCACAGGAGGGGAAAGCAGGCAGGCTTCCCTGAAAAACGGACTTGCACATGTGACATCCGAGTATGTACTTGTCTCCGATATCGCCAGATGCTGCGTACCTGAAGAGATGATCACACGCATTTTGAAGGCAAAAAGGGAAGCTGAATGTATTGTACCGGTATTGCCTGTTACCGATACGCTCTATTTGGACGGGAAGCCTCTGGACAGGGAGAAAGCAAGGATCATACAGACCCCTCAACTGAGTGTTACAAAAACACTCAGGCAAGCCCTGGACACAGATCAGCTCTTTACCGATGACAGTTCCGCCATCGCTTCGCTGGGAAAAACGGTCCATTTTGTCGAAGGCTCCCACGACGCGCACAAACTGACCACACTTGCAGACCTACAAAAACTTCCCTGCCTACAAGCCCCGTCAAACAGGACACTGACAGGCTTTGGCCTGGACATTCATCCTTTCGAGGCAGGCAAGCCCATGGTACTCTGCGGTATGCCTCTCGATGTCGGCTACGGATTCAAAGCACACAGTGACGGAGATGTCGCCATCCATGCCCTCATCGACGCCCTGCTCGGCGCAGCGGGTATGGGTGACATCGGGGAACTCTACCCCGATACGGATGCCGCCTATGCCGGGGCGGATTCGTCTGAACTTCTGCGCGATACGGTCAGAAAGATCCGTACACACGGTTTTGAGATCGGGAATGTCGATATGACCATCCTGGCACAGGCACCGCGTCTGCTTCCCTACAAAGCGGCGATGAAAAAACGCATCGCCTCACTGCTGGGTATCAGGCCGCATCTGGTGAACATTAAAGCGACCACGGCTGAAAAACTCGGTTTTGTCGGACGCAAAGAGGGAGTGACGGTACATGCCGTGGCGAACGTGCACTATTTTAACTGGAAAACTTTATGAATGGAAACAAAAAATGAAAATTATTATCGTAGAAAATGAGCTCTACCTGGCGCAGAGCATTGCCAGCAAACTGGTGGAGAACGGTTTTGAGACCGAAATATATAGTTCGATCAAGGAGGCTATGGACAGCAGCGGAGATGTCTATCTTCTCTCCACGAACCTTCCGGGCCAGAACACTTCCCCGCTGATCACAAAGTTCAAAGAGAAGATCATCATCCTGATGGTCAGCTACATTAACAACGACACCGTGGGCGAGCCCTTGAAACTCGGGGCGAAAGACTATATCGTCAAACCATTCATGATCGAAGAACTGCTGAGAAAAATAGAACACTACCAGGAGTATCAATACCTCAAAAAGAAGACACAGCTCTACCATGAGTACATGACGAACCTTCTCAAAGAGATCAAGGTCGATTTCGATATGGACAAACTAACCTATCCGCTTGTGATCCAGACCAACTATCCAAGAGTAGTAGACAAACTTGTCTTTGAATTTGCCCATGCCAAGAACAAACTGCTTACTTTTGTTCCGCTCAGCGAGAAAGAGTGGAAAAAGAAAATAGAAAATACCGATGACAAATCGCTGCTTTATATCACAGAGCTGCATGTCCTGAAAAAAGCGGACAAAGAAAAACTTTTTTCTCTGCTCAAAACATCCGATTTCATCCTTTGCAGCACTTCCGAGATCGAAACGGATTTTCCGATCGTCACGCTCAATACCGATTCCAAGCTCTATGACCAGAACGAGATCCTGACCATCGATGACTATGTCAAGTTCATCGTCAACTCTTTCCAATACAAATTCCCCGATACCGAACTTTCCAAAAAGCTGGGTATTTCCAGGAAAAGCCTTTGGGAAAAAAGAAAGAAATACGGACTCTTTAAGAAAAAATAGCCAGGGAAAGGACACACCATGCAAAAGAACAGATCACTCTATATCGACACAGAAGCCCTCTCCGCACTCTCGCTTGTCAAAGAAGGCCTCATTTCGCCGGTTACGAAACTCATGAACGAGAAGAAAGCCAAAGAGGTCGATGAAACAAAATTTTACAAAGGTGTCCCTTTCCCTTTCGCTTTTATCCTTGCACCTGCGGGAAAGCGGAACAAAAAGGTACTTTCCGCACTCAAAAAAGGCGATGTCGTCGACCTGGTCAATTATGACAAAAAGGTCGGTGAACTGATCGTGGAGGAAACATTCCCCATCGATCCGCAGAAACGTCTGTTCAACATTTACGGGACCAGCGACCCTTCCCATCCCGGCGTAAAAAACACCATGGCCAGACTCGGGGACATCGCCGTCAGCGGAGAATATACTGTCGACTACCCGCTGATCACCGACAATATCAACCGTATTGAAAGCATGATCACCCGGACCGGCGCGAAGTTCATCAGCTCCATGATGCTTGCCGCCAACCCTTTCAACCGTGCCCATGAGAGGATGATCAGACAGGCTATCAGCGATGCGGACCTGCTTGTCATTTTCCTGCGTAAACCTTTTACTTCAAAAGGTCTTCGCTACGACATCCGATACAATGCACTCAACACGTTCGTGGAAAATTTCCTTCCGCGGAACAAAGTGATCATCATTCCCTTCGAGAACTCCTATATCTTCGCCGGATTCAACGAACTGATTCTCGATGCGCTCCTGGCAAAGAACTACGGCTGCAACCAGCTGGTCGTCGGAAAGAACCACGGCGGACTAGGGCTTTACTATGACAAGAACCGCCTCAGTACCGTGTTCGACCATTGCAAAAATATC